>CAYQQD010000012.1:0-4336 GCA_964419575.1 uncultured Dehalococcoidales bacterium
GAACCGATTGATATTGCTTATGTCAGCTTATATCTTGCTTCTGACGAATCCAAATGGGTTACGGGATCAGAATTTGTCGTCGACGGAGGTTATATAGCAAAGTAAAAAGTAACATCAAAGAGATTGCTTATCCCGGAGGCATAAAGCTCATTATTCTTGATGCTTGGCAATCCAGATACCTGAGTTGGAGCTAGTGCAGAAAGTACGCAAAATGTATTTTAGGGGAGGAGTTAAATGCAGCGATTTCAAGGGCAGGTAGCCATCGTGACGGGAGCAGCTCGTGGCATCGGCCTAGGTGTAGCCAGAAAGCTGGGCAACGAGGGGGCTCGCATTATGATGACGGACAAGGATGAGCAGGAGGCAGTGCGAGCGTTAGCAGAGCTGACGTCCAATGGGGTAGAGGCAGCGCTAGCCGTTGGCGATGTGGCTGACGAGTCGGATGTTGAAAGAGCAGTAAACCAGACCATCGAGAGATGGGGGCGAATAGACGTGCTAGTCAACAATGCTGGTATCGTTGGTAATACAGCCTACCTCTGGCAGTTGGCTGCTGATGATCTGGACAGGGCGTATCGTACCAACCTCCGTGGTGTCTTCCTCTATTGTCAAAAAGTCATACCCCATATGCTCCGAAGGGGCTATGGTCGCATAGTAAACATAGCCTCCATTGCTGGCAAAGAGGGAAATCCTAGAATGGTGCCTTATTCTGCCACGAAGGCTGCGGTTATCGGACTGACCAAGTCCCTGGGAAAGGAGCTAGCCACCAGTGGCATACTTGTCAACTGCGTCACTCCCGGGGTAGTGCGTACACGTATCCTAGAGCAGACGACACCGGAGCAGGTTCGGTACATGGTAGAGCGCATCCCTATGGGACGCACTGGGGAGATAGAGGAGGTGGCTACTCTAGTCTCCTGGCTTGCCTCTTCGGAGTGCTCCTTCAGTACTGGTGCTGTCTTCGATATTAGTGGAGGCCGTGCTACATATTAGAAGTGCCCCTTAGGCAACGGGCTTCGAGAAATGCAGCAGTACTAGCTCACAGGTAGGCCCCGTATGGACTAATAAATCAGGAAGGAGGGCATTACCGTGAATATCACTTTGGTTTTGATTCTGCAATTGCGTGTCATAGATGAGCGAGATGGCAACGTTACAAAATGACATGAAGGAGGCAATGCATGGGAAGATATAAGGTAGTGATACTAAAAACTATCTTTCCAGATACGAAAGTTGAAGAAGAAATCCTCAGAGAAATTGGTGCTGAGCTTATTTCAGTTCCTGGCGCCGATGAGGATATTATTATGCAACATATTAGTGATGCTGACGCTATCGTGACAACTTACGTTCAAGTTACCGAAAAAATGCTGGAGGCTGCAAAAAGATGTAAGGTTGTAGTGCGAGCAGGAATTGGAGTAGATGCCATTGATATTCAGGCAGCTACGAGAAGAGGAATATATGTAGCTAATGTACCTGATTACTGTTTTGATGAGGTATCAGACCATACCTTGGCGCTGGTACTGGCTCTTCAACGAAAGATCAATATCCTTAGCCAAAAAGTAAAAGGAGGAGTATGGAGAGTAGATGAAGCTAAACCGGTGTTTGCTTTAAGAGGTCAGACATACGGTCTAGTTGGTTTCGGAAACATAGCTCGCCTTGTAGCGAAAAAAGCGCAAGCGTTTGGTTTCAATGTAATAGCGACTGACCCTTTTGTTTCTCTTGAAGAAGCGAATAGATTTGGAGTAGAATTAGTAGAGTTTGCAAACTTGCTACAGGTTTCCGACGTTATTTCAATCCATGCCCCCTTATCAAAATCAACATACCATATGTTTAATGAAGAAACAATTGGCAAAATGAAAAAAAACGCGTGTCTGGTTAATACATCCCGAGGTGGACTAGTCGATCAAAAGGCTCTCTATAATGCCTTAAAGCTTAGGAAAATTGCAGGTGCGGCCCTTGATGTTATGGAGGAAGAACCGCCTAAATCTAACGAACCCCTTTTGACTTTGGATAACGTAATTGTTACTCCGCACATTGCCTATTATTCTGAAGCTTCGGAAATCGAGCTTCGCAAGAGATTTTCCAGAGAAGTAGTCACCGTCCTCAAAGGGGGCAAACCTAAAAATTGGGTTAATCGTAAAGAAATGGGATACGGAATCAAAATTTGAAAGGAGGAAGCACTAAATGCCGAAAACGCCATGGAAATCGGATAACTGGTTTGTCAGCCCGTGGAACTATCTACCAGAAGTAACCGAGGGGTTTCAACCACCAAAACAGGTGAAAATTCACGACGTAACTCTGCGCGATGGCGAGCAGCAGGCTGGTATTATTTTCACCAAGGACGACAAAATACGCATTGCTGAAAAGCTGGCTGAGGTAGGAGTTCATCGGATTGAAGTTGGCATGCCTGCGGTATCGCCAGCGGACGAAGCGGCGATAAAGGAAACAGTAAAACGTAACCTCGGCCCGGAGATATTCTGTTTCAGTCGCTGTATGGTGGATGATGTAAAAAGGGCAGCAGACTGCGGGGTAAAGGGTATCGTCATGGAGATTCCTTCCAGTGAGCACCTGATTGAGTACGCCTACAAATGGCCACTGGAAAAGGCTATAGACCTTTCCATCAAGGCAACCTCCGCTGCCAAGGAAATGGGGCTGTACACGGTTTTCTTTACAATTGATGCCCCTCGAGCTGATATGAACTGGTTTCTCAACCTTATAGAAAGAGTTGCCACGGAGGGCCACATGGATGCACTGGCTCTAGTTGATACCTACGGTGTGCTCTCGCCGCATGCTGCCAGCTTCTATACTAAGAAGGTCAAAGAAAGGATAAATAAGCCACTGGAAATCCATTTCCACGCTGACTTTGGTTTGGCGGTGGCTAACACCATAATGGCGGTATTGGCTGGTGCTGAGATAATACACTCTACCGTCACCGGGATTGGGGAACGAACTGGTAACACTCCTATGGAGGAAACAGTGCTGGCACTCTTGACTTTGTACGGCATAGATGTGGGCCTCAAGTACGATAAGCTCAACGAACTTTCTATGTTAGTGAGAGAACTGTCTGGCACAGAGATACCAGCTAATCGGCCGTTTATAGGGGATATGGCTTATGACATCGAGTCTGGAATCATTGCCGGCTGGTACAAGAATGTCTATCATCAATACCCACCAGAGATATTCCCTGTCCACCCCAGTTTCGTAGGCCATAGACCACCCCAGATATTGATGGGCAAGAAAAGCGGGGTGGATAACGTTATCTTATGGTCAGAGGAACTAGGTATCAAGCTCAACGAAAATGAAGTTAAAGAGGTTCTAAATCAGGTAAAGCTACGCTCACTCAGCCTCAAGCGTGTGCTGAACAAGGACGAGTTTCGAAAAATTGTCGAAGGCGTCAGAAGGCACACATAGTCGCTAATTTCTTGGGATAGGCACGCCGCCACTCAAAGAAGTGATAACGAAGCAGCATATCTTTAAGAAATAGGAGACACTAATGAATATTAGGCTAGATAACAAAGTAGCTATCGTCACCGGAGCAGCAAGCGGTATTGGTCTAGCCTGTGCTGAATTGCTGGCGGAGAGTGGCGCTAAAATAGCTTTGGTGGATATGAATGCTGAGAATCTCGCCAAGGCAACCAAACAAGTACAAGAGAAGGGCATTGCCCGCGGCTACCAGCTAGATGTCACCAATACCCCAGCTATCGCATCAACCTTCAGCCATATTAGGCAGGAGCTAGGTGAAATAGACATCCTCGTGTGTAGCGCCGGGATTAATATTCGCCAAGCTGCTCACGAGGTCACCGAAGCCGCCTGGGATGCCATCATGTCCGTGAATACCAAGGGGCTATTCTTTTGCAATCAGGCAGCAGCCGTCCAATCAATGATACCACGTAAGAGCGGAGCTATTGTAAACATCGCCTCAACAATGGGTCTTGTCGGTGCAGCGGAACGCACTTCTTATTGCACCAGCAAGGGAGGGGTAGTTCAGCTAACCCGCCAAGAAGCTATTGACTGGGCACCATATAATATTCGTGTAAACGCAATAGCACCTACTTATGTTCTAACTGATTTGACTAGGAGCATTCTAGCCGATCCCCAATTCAAAACATGGGTTTTAGACAACACCCCTCTTCACCGCCTGGCAACAGTTGATGATGTAGCCGCTACCACTTGCTTTCTAGCTAGCGATGCCGCAAAAATGATCACCGGTGTTATACTTCCGGTAGATGGTGGGTGGACGGCCCACTGATTCGAAAGTAGCGTATGGAGTCGATACTGTTACCGACAGCAACCCGGCACGCTAAGGTAGGTGCCGGAATACCAATTGCTGCCGGGGCGGCTCTTTCAG
>CAYQQD010000012.1:4436-17290 GCA_964419575.1 uncultured Dehalococcoidales bacterium
CGGCACGCTAAGGTAGGTGCCGGAATACCAATTGCTGCCGGGGCGGCTCTTTCAGATGCTTGTAAAATACCTAACATTGCTGATAGAGCCAGTGCCTATGGCATTCCGGGCAAGCCCCATCTGGTACGGGTGAACGACTACTGGCTGGAAATAGAGCCATCAGGCAGCTACATGTTGTTTACGGAACATAAAGATCGCCCGGGAATGATTGGTGCCGTAGGTACTATAATCGGCAATGCTGACATCAATATTAGTCAGATGCAAGTGAGTCGGGGCGTACAGCGTGGTGGCGGAGCGATGATGGTACTCTGCTTAGATGAACCTCTGACTACAGAGTGTCATCAACAAATACTAGCCATACCAGATATGTATAGAGCACTCATTGTAAGATTAGCCAGATAGTGGGAAATAGCTCTAAACTCTTGCCTAGCAGCTCGACAGGTCTGTATTGGGCGAACGGGATCTTATTGAAGAGTACGCTAGTGACTAGCTAAGCATTCATATGATTGAGGAGGCAGTCTGTCCGCGTTGCACCTTTTAGCGGTTTGTTACCCCTCACGTAATACTTGCAATAATGGGTTACTAGCTTCAGTGTCAATTGTTCCATCCACCAATGTCTAACTTGACATCTTCTTTTTTAGGTCACAAGGACAAAGATTTATCTCTCATATAAGGGTATTGACAAGGGCATTTTTTAGGAGTATACAAGTAGTATAAAACGAAAGGCTATTTAATAGCCAAATTTTTTGCCTTTGGCAAAGTCAGAAAATCAAATCTGGTCAGCAATGTTGTGCTCACTATGAACCCAGTTATCTAAGAAAAGACTCGCCGGTACAAGGAAGGGGAATCAAATATGGCTAATACCCTCTTTTACAGGGCGGCTGACTTGAAAGAGGCCTGCGCTCTACTGTCACAGTACGGCAAAAAGGCTAAAATCCTCGCTGGTGGCACCGATTTGATGGTCGCCATTAATCGCAAATTGCTGCTCCCTGAAATACTGGTCTACATTGGCAACTGCGGACTGGACTACATCAGAGTGGAAGGGGACAGCTTGATTATAGGCGCTATGACAAATCATGCCTCCATTGTACGGTCAACATTGGTAAAGGAGAAGGCACCACTTCTGGCGGAAGCAACCAGGCATATCGGCTCCCCTTCAATTCGGAACATGGGTACCATCGGCGGTAATCTGGTAAATGCCTCGCCTGCTGCGGATGCGGGGACTGCCCTGCTTGCCCTAGGAGCAAAACTGAACCTGGTATCCGTGAGTGGCGTGAGGCAGGTTAAGGTGGAAGAGTTCTTTACCGGCCCAGGCAAGACCGTCCTCAAGCCCGGTGAAATCTTGCAGGAAGTGCTCATTCCTTCCCAGAACGAGAATAGCAAGTGGGCATGGTACAAGCTTGGCAAGAGGAAGTCTGACATTTGCTCGGTAATATCAGTGGCGATATCTATAGAAATAGAGGGTAACCTCTGTCGTTACGCCCGTATCGCTTTAGGAGCAGTAGCCCCTGTTCCCCTTCTGGCCAAACGTGCTGGGAGTTTACTCGAGCGGCAAAATATAGACAAGACTCTCATTGCGAAAGCGGCTAAAGCGGCTTCTGAGGAAACAACTCCCATTGACGACGTGCGGGCCACAGCCTGGTACCGACGCAAGGTTAGCGAGACTCTGGTCAAGCGGCTTCTCAGCCAAATCTTGAAGTAGAAGGAGCTGGTTTTATGCCTACGTTAAAACTCAAAGTGAATGGCTGCGATTACAAAGTAGAGGCTGAACCGACTACTACCCTGCTTGAGGTTCTGAGGGACAAGCTTTTCATCACCGGACCTAAGGTGGGCTGCAACACTGGAGACTGTGGGGCCTGTTCGGTTTTGCTCGATGGTCGGCTGGTCAAGTCATGCATAACCAATGCCTTAGCTACCGACGGAGGTGAAGTTATCACCGTTGAAGGGCTAGCGGAACCGGGTGAACTGCACCCCTTGCAGAAGGCATTCCATGAACACTACGCGGTGCAGTGCGGCTTTTGCACACCTGGGATGCTCATGGCCGCCAAAGCCCTGTTGGACGAGAATCTAAATCCAACACGGGAAGAAATCAAGGAGGCACTAGCCGGTAATCTATGTCGTTGTACCGGCTATGTTAAGATCATTGAGGCAATAATGGCGGCTGCCCAGGAACTAAGAGAGATAAGAGGTGTGATAGCTGGAAAGGAGAGGAGCTAATGGCATTCAAGGTCATCGGCAAGAGGGAAAAGCGCTACGACGGGCTGGCTCATGTAACCGGGGAAACTAGGTATGTAGATGATATATTCGTTCCTGGAATTTTAATGACTAAGGTTCTAAGGAGCCCCGTAGCTAAGGGTCAAGTCCGCCACCTTGATATTTCCAGCGCTGAGAGTCTCCCCGGTGTAGCCGGCATTATTACCCCCGGAGATGTTCCAAATAAATACCAAGACCAGCCTGTCCTCGCTTCATCTATCCGCTACAAGGGGGAGCCCATCGTTGCCGTAGCTGCAGTAGATGAAGATACTGCCCTGGAAGCTATCTCTAAAATCAAGGTTGACATTGAGGAAGAAGAAGCCGTGTTTGATCCTCTGGAGGCGATGAAGGCTGGAGCCCCTAAGGTGCGGCCTGAGGGTAACATTTATATGTATGGTAATTATCCATTTCGGAGGGTTGTCTTTGGCAATATAGAGGCTGGTTTCAAAGAGGCGGACTACATAATTGAGGGAGAATATTTCCACCCGACACTGGAGCACGCTCCTATAGAACCGTGGGCCAGTCTGGCAGTTCCCGAAGCCGACGGTAGACTTACTGTTTACACCATGTCCCAATCCCTGCACCTCACCTTGGGTTGGCTTGCTGACGTGCTGCATATGGAGCCGGATGATATAAGATTCATCAAATGGGCGTGGCGAACCCGACAGCGTGGTAGCACCAGCCTCAGTGATCTTAGATATATCGGTGGCATTATTGGCGGCGCTTTTGGCGGTAAGTTAGACATTCAGGCTGATCACATTCCGGCCATTCTGGCCCTGAAGATAGGCAGGCCCGTCAAGTGGCGCTGGACACGGGAGGAGGACTTACTATACTCCGTCTACCACGGTGCCTGGTATATCAAAATCAAAGACGGGGTCAAGAAGGACGGTCACATTGTAGCCCGCCAGATAAGAAGCATCCGTGACGCTGGAGCATACACCACTTTTAATCCCTATGCAGTAGAAAAACACTGCTTTCTGGCAAGCGGCCCCTACTTTATTCCTAATGTCCACGTTGAGGGTTACTGTGTCTATACCAATAAGCCACCAGCTGGCGCTATGCGTGGCTTCGGTATTACCCCGAGGAGCTTTGCTATTGAGGTGCAGATGAACAGAATCGCCTCACAGATAGGCATAGACCCATGGGAACTCCGCTTTATTAATGCCTATCGCCAGGGCGATCAAACACCCACAAGACGTGTCCTGGATAGCGTTTACCTGATTGAGACAATGCAGGCACTGGCTAAGAAAGCCGGCGTTAAGTTGCCAGATAGACTAATGTCAATGACCTCAGCGGAAAGGGGCAGTAAATGAAGAAAAGAGGTATCGGCATTATCGCTGATTGTTATCCCACCGGAGCCAGCAAAGGTGGTGATCTAAGCCAGGCTATGGTCAAGATTAAATCAGACGGCTCGGTGGACCTCTATTTTGGTTCCCCTGACCTTGGCCAGGGGAGCCAAACCGTGATGGCCCAAGTGGCGGCTGAAGAATTAGGCGTCAGGTACGATCAGGTGAAGGTGCACAACCGAGATAGCGATAACACCCCATATTCATTTGGCACTGGTGCCAGCCGGGTGACATTTTGCGATAGTAATGCCGTTGTTCAGGCGGCTAGAGAAGCGAGAGCAATTCTCTTCGAGGTGGTTGCTCCTGACCTTAAGGCGTCCCCCGAGGAACTGGTGGCGGCTGACGGAGCCATCTTTGTTCGAGGCGACCCTAAGCGCAGTATACCCATCGGTCGTGCGGCTTTTAAGGCAAACCGTGTTATGCGAAAGCTGGTGGTTGGGCGTGGGTCTTATATGCGCAATGTCTCCGAGCCAGACCCAGAAACTGGGGCCTGCGATCCCTTTTGCACCCTTGCCTGGGGTGCAGTGTTGGCAGAGGTTGAGGTGGATACCGAAACCGGCGAGATTGATGTGCTTAGGCTCGTCTGCATCTATGATGTGGGCAAGGCAATCAACCCGCTCCTTATAGAGGGCCAGATTGAAGGTGGTGCCGTGATGGGAATAGGGGCTGCCCTTATGGAGAATCTCTATCCCTACTATCCCTCACTGGACTGGGCTCCTCGGACACTAGGAGAGTATGTTATCCCCACGGCAATGGATGTCCCAGATATCGAAGAGGAAATCTTAGAATGCCCCTCGACAGAAAATGTCTACGGAGTCAAGGGGATAGGGGAGATGACAGCAAATCTTCCTGCCCCGGCTATTGTTAGTGCCATTCACGATGCCATCGGCATCTGGTTCTACGAGCTTCCAGTGACCCCGGAGAAAGTGCTTAAGGCACTGGAAGAGAACGCTTTATCCGAGCCTAAATAACGATATCTGGAAAAGTAGACTTTCACCAATAGCTTTGGGTTACAATATTTAGTGGTGATATCAGCATTACTTCTGGCGGCAGGCAGGGCAATACGTATGGGCAGGCCAAAACAGCTACTACCCTTTGGTAAGAGCACGATTCTGGAGCAAGCTATTGATAATCTCCTAGGGTCACAAGTTGATGAGATTGTGGTCGTAGTGGGACATCGGGCTGAGGAAATTGCCAAAGTAGTTGCCCTAAAACCGGTTAAGCTGGTCGTAAATCCGGATTATGCGCAGGGGATGAGCACATCAATAATAGTCGGGCTAAACGCGGTAAATAACCAGGCCCAGGCCTTTATGATTGCCTTGGGCGATGAGCCACTGATAGATAGCCGGACAGTCGATAGATTAATCGAAGCGTTCTGTCACCACGATAGGGGTATCGTCATTCCAACCTATCAGGGAAGGAGAGGACACCCAGTTATTTTCGCCAGAAAGTATAGACGTGAACTACTAGCGCTTAAGGGTGATATTGGAGGCAGAAAGGTCATTGGAGACCACCCTGGAGATGTGCTTGAGGTAGCCGTGAGCTGCAGGGGTATCTATCTTGATATTGACACTGCAGATGGCTTATCCTTGGGAGGGAAGTAAAATCGGTCAAGTAATTCTAGGAGGTAACCCTTATGACAGGAGATAAGGAAGGTAAGCTTGATAAGCAGCGAGATTTAGCTCGCCTAATTGTTGGGGTAGTAGTCTTTGGCTCGATTTGGGGATTTCTAGAGGCTACTCTGGGAGGTTTTTTACACCTAATCATCTTCCCAAATAAAGGCGCGATTATGGCTAGCATCGGCATGGCTATCATGGGATCAGCGCTTGCCATCTACAAAAAGCCAAGCATGCTACCGTGTATAGGATTTGTTGCTGCCTCCTTTAAGCTGCTCGATGTCTGGTTCTTTGCCCTGTCTCCAACCAGCATCCATATCGTAAACCCAGCGATGGCAATCATTCTTGAGTCAGTTGCTTTCAGCATCGTCGCCGCCTTGCTGATGAACAAAATGGCCAAGAATGCCATTATTGGTATCGGAGCCGGAGCCCTAGCCGGTTTGGTGAGTGCTGCAATCTGGGTCTACTTTGCTATCTACGTAATGAATGCGCCCGCCTATGCGCGGGTGGTGTTTACTGCTGAAGAGTTCATCGCCAATCAGGGTATAGTCCAAGCCGTCTTTTGTGGCGCCTTTCTGCCTCTGGGCCATATGATAGGAGGCAAGCTGGCAACCAAAGCCTCTCCACTGTTGGTAAGCCGGGTTCGTTACTATGCTACTTCAGCTGCCATCATAAGTGTCTGCTGGGCAGTCAGCGCCTTCACCACAATGGTCGGCATCTGAACCGAACATGCTCATTATCGTTACCGGTATCATAGGTATTGGCAAGACTACTGTTTGCCGCAAGCTAATCGAGCTAGTTCGATGGCACGGGCATAGTTGTGGTGGCATCCTAACCTATACGGCTTCCGGAGAAACTATCATCATAGAAGATATACAAACTGGCGAAAAGGAAACCCTAGCCAGTACCAAACGGGTATATCCCGGCCCGCATACTCCCAGATACTCTTTTAGCCCCAAGGGCATTGATTTTGGAATTCGGGCAATAGATAAAGGGGCATCGACAGAACTTCTCGTGGTTGATGAGCTCGGTCATCTAGAACTCCGTGGTGAGGGTTTTGTTAGGGCTCTCGAACTAATCAGGGTGGACAAAGTAAAGAACTGTATTCTGGTTATACGGAATGGGTTACTACCCATCTTTCTACCTCGGTTGCCCACCACGCCATTAATTTTTGAAGTCACTGAAAGCAGCCGTAATCAGCTCCCGCAGGATATAGGCTCCACCCTACTTAACAGATTCGCTATCAAGGAGTGTTGAAGCCCTGCTTGGTAGTTTCAGAGCAAATTGACAGTTACCTAAATTAGGGAATAGGATAGAGCTAAATTCTAGAGTAAGTTAATCAACAAACTATAGAAAGGAGCTTGCCCGGACTCGTGAAGATAAAAGTGGCTTTCTATTTTGGGCTGGGCGACCTATTCGGCAAAGAGACCAGAAACATTGAGCTCCGGGATGGTGCCAGTATTAAGGACGTGCTGCGGCAATTATGTGACTCAGAAGAGCGACACTGTGCCCTGTTTAATGTTACTGGCTCAATCAATCCTCTTATTAGCATTTTGAAGAACGGTATAGCTATCGGCGATCTAAATCATATTCTCAAAGAGGGGGACTGGGTAGACGTAGTGCCTGTTATAGGCGGCGGCTAACAGACTTTCGAACTTAACAGCTATCACATCTGGACAGCTTCTAAGCTGGTTTTGTCTTTATAGAGCGGAAGATGAGATTCGAACTCGCGACCTCCCCCTTGGCAAGGAAGCATTCTACCCCTGAACCACTTCCGCATGGTGCCGAGGCTAAGAGCAGTGGAACCATACCCGTGCCATGTATTAATAAAACCGGGACAGTCGTAAAAATCCATTAACTCAGTTAAATTAGAGGAGGTTAATACAAGAAAGACCAATCTACCCCATCCTTAGGAGAAAGGAGTTAAAGAATCATGGCTGAGGACTTAGTTAATGCATTAGCCAATTTGAAGGAACAAGAGGCCCTAGAAATTGTCCAAAATAGACTGAATGCCGGCGATGATCCCCTCAGTATCCTAGACGATGCCAGACGCGCCATGAAAACCGTTGGTGAGCGCTTTCAAAAGTCTGAATATTTCATCCCAGACTTGGTATATTCCGGTGAGATCTTGAAGGGAATAACCGATATGGTTAAGCCGAAACTAACGAAGGCTGCTGAGGTTAAGCGCTTAGGTAAGCTTGTTCTTGGCACTGTGTCTGGTGATATACATGATATAGGCAAAAATATCGTGGCATTCATGCTGGATATCTATGGTTTTGAAGTCTATGACCTTGGCGTGGATGTCCCAGCCCAGAAATTTGTTGACAAGATAAAGGAGACTAACGCTGGTATCGTAGGCTTGAGCGGATTATTGACCCTGGCCTTTGATTCAATGAAGGAAACGATAGAAGCCATAGAAGATGCTGGCCTGCGAGGTAAAGTAAAGATTATGGTTGGCGGAGCTCTAATTGATGACCGGGTAAGGAAGTACACTGGTGCTGACGCCTATGGGAGAGACGCAGCGGCAGCAGTATCACTAGCTAAAAAATGGGTAGGAGGTGTGTGAAATGGCGAAAACACCAGAAGAATTGTACACGGAAAGAGTCAAAAGAGTAGAAGACGCCATCCAGCTAAAAGTGCCCGATAGAATTCCACTTGTACCTCACCCTGGTTTCTTCCCCCTTAAATATGCTGGAATAACTGTCCAAGAAGCCATGTACGACTACAACAAGACTTACATAGCCTGGGAAAAAACGCTTTCCGACTTTGGGTGGGATGGGTATTATCCCCCACTTCTTCTTTCAGGGTACGTGTTTGAACACCTTGACTACAGAGCACTTAGGTGGCCCGGGCACGGAGTTAAACCCACTGTCCCATACCAGTTCGTTGAACCTGGCCAGGTAATTGAGGGGCAAGAAGTATACACACCCATGCGGGCCGAAGACTACGACTGGTTCCTTGACGACCCATCTGATTACATGATAAGAGCATATCTTCCGAAGATAATCGGAGCGTTAGCCCCTCTAACCAAGCTTCCACCGATACATGGTATAATTAGTCACTATCAAGGACTATTTGATGCCCTTCCCATTGTTGGTACACCAGAAGTTCTTGGTGCTCTTGAGTCTCTTTCCAAAGCAAGCGCAGAGTCTCTTAACTGGCTCAACTCTTTCACCGCCTTTATCGACGAGATGAAAGAGATGGGGTTTCCAACATTTTTTAGAAACGTGGCCTCTGTACCCTACGATTTTATTGCCAATTTTTTGAGGGGTACACGCGGGGCAATGATAGACATGTATAGAGATCCCGATAAGCTTTTGAAAGCTATTGAGAAAGTAACCCCCTGGCAGATACAGACGGCGGTAGATGGTGCCAAGGCGACCGGTGCTTCTAGAGTGGCAATCTTTCCTCACAAAGGCTTTGAGGGGCTAATGTCTGAGGAGCAATACAAGACCTTCTACTGGCCAGCTTTAAGACAAGTAATATTAGGGATAATTGATGCGGGATTGACACCCTTTATATTCACTGAAGGAGATTATACATCGCGTCTGGGAATCATCAGGGATGTACCAAAGGGGAAGGTAGTGTACCATATTGAGAGGGACATATTTAAGGCAAAGGAAGTCTTGGGCGACGTAGCCTGTCTCACCGGTGGTCCGCCAAGCTCACTGCTATGCACAGGCACTGTTGAGGAAGTTAAAGATTATTGTAAGAAACTCATCGATGTTGTGGGCAAAGGAGGAGGCTACATTTTGAACCCCGAAGTTCCACTGATCGATGAAAATCCCGAAAACGTGAAGGCGATGACAGACTTTTTCAAGGAACACGGCGTATATCGGTAACACGTGAACGCTAAAAGGTATGAGAAGTAATCTGAAAAAAGGGAAAGGGTTACTCTGGGGGCATCCATTAGGACGCCCCCGTTTGCAATTGAGATTTGATATTCACCATCGCTCATTTTCGCGCCCCGCCTTTCAATCAAGTGAATCAGCTGGTATAGTTACCCTCTTCCTTATCTGAAGTGAGCCGCGGAGGACTCGAACCTCCAACCAGCTGATTAAGAGTCAGCTGCTCTTCCTATTGAGCTAGCGGCCCAAGTTGTCTGGCTCAGCGCCTTTCGCTTACTATTTTAGAATGTATGCCGGCTTTTAGCAAGAGCGTGGCATGGCTATGCCTAAGGTCATGAAATCGGATATGGAGCAGGCCAGACTTCCGAAGGACTCTGCCAATCTTTATGAAGCCTTTATCAGATTTTTATCAAACGTTTATGTTTTTTATGCCCATCTTTATAACTACGTGGTAGATTATATATAGGTGGTATACCTGAGTATACCATCCATATGTAGGCTGCAGGCGGTTCAGAGTAACTAAATTCTACCGTGAAATAGTGGGAGGGTGCCAAGCAATATAGGCACTGCTGTGGGATAGACAAATGGTGATTGCGCAAAATGGCGAGGGAAACGGGCAATCCAGTTCTACAAAGATGGGGAGGCACCCGTACATCGTGGTGGTAGACCACGAGGACGAGATAGTGCTAATAATTAAGCATGCCCTTGAGTTAGACAAGAATGAGCAGTTTACAAATGACAGCCTGTTAGAGGAACCCGGTGTCGCTGACAAGATAAGGCGGCTGTTCGATAAACTTTCTCGGGCAAATGAATGTGATGCTGTTAGTATGACGCCACTCAGCCCTCGACAGAAACAGGTATTGAATGAGATTGCCAAAGGGCATCCAAACAAGGGGATTGCTTGTTCCCTCGGTGTTAGCCAGCAGTCAGTCAAGAATCATGTCCATGCTATTCTCGAGAAGTTAGGCGCTAACAACCGTACCCAGGCTGTGGTATTGGCTATGCTTAATGGCTTACTCAAAATAGAGGACTTCTCAGAGGTTCAATCACCTGAGCCCACTCTTTCACCAGCGAAGAGCTAACGACCCGAGTAGTATTAAGTCTAGCAGACCTTAGGCCATCACGCAACCACCCAGTGCGTAATCTATTTAATGCTCTCTATGAGGTCCTGGCGGCTGGTCATTGCGGCAACCCTGTCTAGGAATTCCTTTAACGAGGTGCTCTGACTTCTTAGCTTCTTTAATTCAAGCCCAATAGGGCTAATAGAGGTTGGGCTATCAGCATAGGTGCCATAAAAGGCAAAATAGGCTTGATTCAGCTTTCTAATATAATAGCCCTTTGAGGCTAAATACTGCCGCTTCTGTTCCATAAACTCCTCAGCCTGCTCAATCTCTCCCTGAGCAAGGTAACTGTCGACAATTCTTCTTACGGTTCTCATCTCTCGGTTAAAGTCAAATTCCGCCCCGGCTATCTGAGCTTGATGGTCGCCATTTTCATATTGAGGGTAATAATTTTCAACTACTATTGCGCCGATTTCCTTGCTGACCATGCTGGCTACAGTTTCATTTATGACAGCAATCTCATAGTTTCTGGACACGCCTATTGAATCAAGCAGGTATAGAAATCCCAACGGTTTGAAAACCAGATAGTGATGAAGCCACTCCTCAGTCGCGGTATCAATAATAAATCGGAGGCTAGCTTCGTCGGTAACCAAGGTGGGATAGGTTGCCCCCAAGCCACCAAGCTCCACCACCAGTGAAGAGACACCTAATTTATCGACCCCAGCTTCAATATCCTCTATTTCCTTTAGGTTAATGTTCGGCTGCAAGACAATCTGCCTTATACTTTCTATTCTATCCCGAGGCGAAATCACCAGTAGATGGGGTGGTTCCTCCAGGGTAAAATTTAGCGGTGGGAAATTAATTCTTAACCTGATATATCTATCTATCGGATTGAAGATGCCCTGTTGCGCCAGAGTTTTCTTTATCTGCTTTTCTACTATCTTCTCCACCGTATTCTTTACCGCCGTTTTTTGTTCCCGCAACATGTTTAGTTCAGTTTCAAGTGAAGCTAAGTCGCCCGGCTTATTACCGGCATTGACAGCTTTAATTTCTGATTCCAGGGTTTTTATCCGCTCGATGGTAGAGGCATACTCAGTAACTACACGTACTTCATCATCAATCTTCTCATGCCTGCCAAAAATCCGTTGCTTTGCCTGGCGAGGTATAGCCCTGGACTCCCACTTCATAATACTAAAGCGGTGTGACTTCACTATTGAGCTTAGATGAGTGTCAAAATCCTGAGTCATGGCGCAACTTCCACAGAGCAAACAAACTGATAATAAGCTGGTAGTAGCAATTAATCCTATTTTCAATTTAGTCCCTTAAAACATTCCCCGGTGGCGAAATTAGGGGATACCTGATTCATGTTAAATCCCGCAGGGATTAAAACCAGGCTCAAGAATATGGCACAGTGAAGATGAAATTTCGGTGACCCCTATCTAGATGTAAAGTTAAGATTAATCCACCCTGGCAGCGATTTTAGCTAGCTCCCAGGAATACTCATAAAGGTGCAAGCCCTTACTCATGGCAATAATCTCGCCATCGCCAACCCCTATCTCCTCAGCCATATACTCCTTCAAAAGCTGAATGGCTGCCAGGTTGGAGGGAAAGCCAGCCCACAAGTCCCACGACCTGAAATAGACCATAAAATTGAGCTTATTATCGCGGATTCTGGTATCTATTGCCCTCAGGCACGGGGGGTCGGAGAGGTAAATAGATTGGCTGTCACCCACCGCCATGAAAGCCTGATTGGTATTATAGCCATCTTCCTTATACATTTTGATTACTTCAGCTATCTGCTTTTCCAGATACTGCCCGTAGGTATATTGTTCCCCTTCAGCTTTGTGGGCGGTCATAAGATAGGGAAGATAGCTTTCCACATAGTTCATGGTGCTGGGTGGTGGCACACCCTGTGGCACATCCGGAATCAAAGGTCTTGTTCCTGGGTTCTTGACCCGGACGACAACAAAGTCGAGCTCTTTCCGTCGCTCACCGGCATAGCTTCCCCGCTCAATCTTATACTCATAGCCTTCAGCCAAAGTCTTCCGCAAGCAGAGAAACCATGCCTCGGAAAGGTCTCTAGCTTCGATTACTGAAATCTTCATCGCACCAATCGGCTAAGCCTTCTTTATCTCCTCCAGCTCTTTTTTTACTTCCTCTAGTTCAGCTTCTAACTCCTGTTTATATTCCTCAAGCATGCGGATATACTCATCTCGACGAGGGAAACAACCCGGACCCCTAAACCAGAAGCCAAAGGGAGAGAAACCGAAACCAAATCTATGCCAGCGTCTATACATTATCCCCTCCTGCTAATGGTTTATCAACTTCAGCCGCTTTATCGTCTCTTCTTGAAGATGGCAAAGAACCTGTCCTCGTACTCCTCAAATAAGCCCCAGCGGTCAAGCTCATCCTTTAGCTCACGGGGCTCAACCTCCCCCCTTGAAACCCTCTTAAATAGCTCCTCAATCCGTATCCTGGCATCAACCGGGATACCACTGGCGTCGGTATCCAAAAGTCCCCTTGCCCCCAATTGCAATAGATTATCGCGGAGGGAGCTCCTGGTCATTTCATAAATGAACTTCAGTAACGACACGTCCCAGAGTTCGTCCTCTCCCTTAATAATAGAGGTTAAGGGGTCAGCACTCTTATCAATCTCAGCATTTAGCTTATCTACAACTGAGAGCAAGCTTTCAGACACAATGGTGAGTTCTTTAGGCTCATTCCTATAGC
>CAYQQD010000013.1:0-16622 GCA_964419575.1 uncultured Dehalococcoidales bacterium
TAGCAAAAATTGTGCTAAAATAGTTTAATTATGTTGAAAGGGGAATTTGCCAATGACTATCCCTGAGGTCAAAAAGGAAGAACAGTTAAACTTGGAGTCTCTTACCTGGGGTGACCTAACCTGGGTAAATATTGATAGTCCGACAAGAAGGGAGTGTGACTATTTAGCTCAGAACTTCCCATTTCACCCGCTTAATCTAGATGACCTTTTGAGCCGGCTCCCGCGACCTAAAATTGATGAATATAAAGACCACCTTTTTATCGTTCTCCACTTCCCGTTTTGGAATAGGGAGCAACAAGCGATAATTACTAGTGAGCTGAATATTTTTATAGGTGAAAACTATGTGGTGACAGTTGACTGCACCGGTAACCTCAAGACATTAGCCAAATTCTTTAAATTATGTCAGTCTGATGAAGAGACCCTACAAGAGAACTTCAGCCAGGGCTCTGCCTACCTATTCTACCGCATAGTTGATAGATTAGTTGACTATTGCCTGCCGATATTGAACAAAATCGGTGACAAAATTGAGGGGGTGGAGGATGTTATGTTCTTAGAGAGAAGACCAGCCGTACTAAGGGACATCTCTATACTTCGGCGTGAGGTTATTGCCTTTCGGCGCATCATCTGGCCAATTAGAGCAGTTATTGGCAGTCTAGAACCTAAAGTCCGCCGCTTTACCAAAATGGACATGGCCGTTTACTTTGGCGATTTGGTTGACCACTTGGATAAGATTTGGGATGGCTTAGATGAATACAAAGAGGTAATCGAGGGGCTAAGTGCTACCCGTGATTCATTAGCCTCAAACCGGGTTAACGAACTCCTCCGTGTCCTAACCATTATCGCCACCGTCGGCACCACACTGACGGTAGTCGCCAGCTTCTATGGGATGAATATCCCCTTGCCTTGGGGAAGTAACCCAGGGGGACACCACCTGTCATGGATTATTGTGATGGGAGTGATGCTGGGGATTATGGGGGGCATGTTATTCTACTTCCGCCGCAAGGGCTGGATTTAGTAATGAACATTCAATTCCTGGGTGCCCATAACTGTGAATCGCAAAGCTCAAAGTACACCTGCCTACTAATTGATAATGTCCTGGCGATAGATGCCGGCGGGCTTACCTCCAGTTTGTCCTTCCAGGCTCAACAAAAACTCAAAGCCATCCTGCTCACCCACTACCACTACGACCATATTAGAGATGTCCCAGCCCTAGGCATGAATCTTCTCCTTCACTATGCCACCATCAATATCTACGCTACCCAATCGGTATATGATGCGCTTACTACGCACCTACTTAATAATGAGCTTTATCCCAATTTCCTAAAACGGCCGGAACAGAATCCAACAATTAAGTTCACCATAATACAACCATACCGGATTGAGCACATAGAAGGCTACAGCATCCTAGCCACCGAGGTAAATCACTCCGTCCCAACCATCGCCTATCAGGTTACCTCCCCGGAGGGCAAAACAATATTCTATACTGCGGATACCGGACCGGGTTTAGCCGACTGCTGGAGGTATGTATCACCTCAATTACTCATTATCGAAGTTACGGCATCGAATAGGTACGAGGAGTTTGCTAAACAGTCAGGGCACCTTACCCCCAATCTACTCAAACAGGAGCTAATTACCTTTCGCAAGCTTAAGGGTTACCTGCCCCAGGTAGTCACGGTTCATATGAGCCCTAATGTAGAGAAGGAGATAGAGGGTGAAATAGCCATAGTCGCTAAAGAGCTAAACAACTCCATCACCCTAGCCCATGAGGGGATGCAACTCCAGTTATAATAGAAAGCAGAAGGGGTGAGAATAATAGACAATCTGAAATTTATCGTGGACAACAACGTTGGCAAGCTAGCCAAGTGGCTGAGAATAATGGGATATGATACCCTGTTCTTTAATGGCAGAAGTGATTCCCGTATGGTGGCTATTGCTCTGGCTGAGGAAAGGGTGATATTAACCAGAGATACCCAGATTATGAAAAGACGGGTAGTAACTAGCGGACGGCTCAAAGCCATCCTTATCCAGAATGACGAACCTGAGCAGCAAATGCATCAGGTAATGGACAGCCTGCACCTAGATTGCCGGTCTAAACCATTTACTATCTGCCTGGAATGCAACCAGCCGCTAGTTGAAAAGAGTAAACAGCAAGTGAAAGACCTGGTGCCGCCTTATGTTTTCCAGACCCAGAACCAATACATGGAGTGTCCTAGCTGTCACCGAATCTACTGGCGAGGAACACACTGGCAGAGGATGACCGAAAAATTGAAGAAATGGCGATAGGAGAATAGGTAGATGGTAGTCCAAAGTGGCTATGGGCAAGTAACCGATGACGTTCTCGCCTTACTAACCAAGATAGTCGGTGATAAGAATGTCCTCAGCGGAGACGAGCGGGAGAATTATGCCCGGGACGAGACGCCAAAGTTAAAGCCAGTCATTCCGGCGGTAGTAGTCAAACCTAAAGACACTGATTCGGTAGTCAAGATACTAAAGCTGGCTAACGAGAAAAATATCCCAGTCACCCCCCGGGGTGGGGGGACTGGTCTTTCCGGGGGTGCCGTACCCATCTATGGAGGGATTGTCCTCTCCCTGGAAAGGATGAACCGAATCCTGGAAATAGACGAGGACAACTTTGTGGCTACAGTTGAGGCAGGAGTCATTATTTCTGACCTTTATCGGGCTGTGGAAGAGCATGGACTGTGCTACCCACTCCACCCCGGTGAGATGAGCGCTACCATAGGCGGAAATGTAGCCACCAATGCCGGCGGGATGAAAGCGGTGAAATATGGAGTAACCAGACACTTTGTCCTAGGATTGGAAGCAGTGCTACCTACTGGGGAAACGATACAGACCGGGGGCAAGTTCGTCAAATGCTCCACTGGCTACGACCTGACCCAGCTAATTATTGGTTCGGAAGGAACCCTGGCGGTAGTAACCAAGGTCATGCTGAGGCTTACTCCCCCTCCGGGAAGAAGAGAAGTACTTTTTGTCCCATTTAATAGTCTCAACGAGGCTATTAAATCTGTCCCTGATATACTAAAGAAAAGAATTCTCCCCATGGGTATAGAGTTTATGCAGAAGGACATCATCAACATGGTTGAGCAATATACGGGTAAAGAAATCCCGCTACACGATTATGAGGCCTTTCTCATGATAATTGTAGAGGCAGACAGTGAAGATGAGATTCACCATATTTCCAGCCAAATCGGTGAAGTCTGCCTGAATCACGGTGCGGTCGATGTTTTTATCCCTGGCAGTGAGAGGGCTAAGAAAAAGCTTCTGGAGGCCAGAGAGAAGTTCTACACCGTCATCCAGCATTTTGGCATGCCAGATATCGCTGATGTGGTTGTCCCCCGCAGTAGGATAGCTGAGTTTGTGGAGAAGGCAAAGGGAATAGCCAGTGAATACAAGATTCCTCTCGTCGCCTACGGACATGCCGGGGATGGAAATGTCCACCTACACCCTATGATAAGTCAGGAAACAGACAAAGCCGGGGACAAGACAAAAGAAATCCTTACCAAAATCTATGAGGTTGGAGTATCATTAGGTGGGACAATATCGGGGGAGCACGGTCTTGGCTTTGTCAAGAAAAGCTACCTCAATATTGCTACCGATAAGGATAAACTGGAGGTGATGAAAAGAGTCAAGCTGGCTTTCGACCCCAATAATATTATGAATCCGGGCAAGGTCTTTGACCTGGAATAGTTAGGAACTATGTTATTAGCCATTGATATCGGAAATACTAATACTACTGTAGGCGTCTTTGAAGGCGAGGAGCTTTGTGCTACCTGGCATATGGCGACCAACATTCACCGTATGGCAGATGAGTATGCTACCCTATTGCTCAACCTGCTACGCCACCAAGGTCTAGAAGCATCGGCTATCAAAGAAGCAGCCCTGTGCAGCGTCGTCCCACCACTGATAGCCACCTATGAGGACTTGCTGCGGCGATACTTCCACATCTCGCCACTGGTGGTAGGCGCTGGGGTCAAGACCGGGGTGCGCATCCGCATGGACAACCCAAGAGAGGTTGGCGCTGACCGCATCGTGAATGCGGCGGCTGCCCATCACCTCTATGGCGGTCCGGTAATCATCACTGACCTGGGGACAGCCACCACCTTTGATGTGGTATCCAAAGAAGGTGATTACCTGGGCGGGGCTATTGCCCCAGGCATAAATACTGCGGCTGAGGCTCTATTTATGCAGACAGCAATGTTGCCCCGGGTGGAGTTAGTCCGTCCCAAACATGCTATCGGTACCAACACCATTGCCGCCATGCAATCAGGGATTGTCTTCGGCTATGTAGGACTTATTGAAGGTATGGTGGCTCGCATCCAGCGGGAGTTAGGCGAGAAAGCTAAGGTAGTGGCTACCGGAGGCTGGGCGGAACTCATAGCTAGAGAAACGCCGATAATCGATGTAGTAAACCGGAATTTGACATTGATTGGATTGAGACTCATCTATCTAATGAATAAAGTTGATTAGGAGCATTATGTTAGCTGATAAGACTATAGTATTGGGTATAACCGGGAGTATAGCCGCCTATAAAGCGGCTGACATTGCCAGCAAATTGACCCAGGCTGGGGCCAAGGTTGAGGTAGTTATGACCGAGGCAGCGACCAAGTTCATCGCCCCGCTGACCCTGTGTAGCATTACCGGCCGACCGGTGGTAACCGATATGTTTGAGCTAGCCTCTGAGTTCAGCATTGAGCATGTAGCCCTAGCCGAGGCAGCCGATGTAGTGGTTATTGCCCCGGCTACCGCCAATGTCATCGCCAAGCTAGCCGCCGGTATCTCTGATGATGAGCTTACCTGCACCGTGCTGGCTACTGAGGCACCGGTTATTGTCGCCCCAGCCATGGATGTTAATATGTTTCAAAATCCCATCACCCAAGAAAACCTGGCTAAACTTAAAGCCAGAGGTTTTACCATCGTTGGTCCTGAGCACGGCTGGCTAGCCTCAGGCAAGGTAGGTATGGGGCGTTTGGCTGAGGTTGACAAAATCATAGACACCATCAGTAAAGTGTTAGAACAAGGCAAAGACCTAGCCGGTAAACGCATCGTGGTTACTGCCGGTGGCACTCAAGAGCCGATTGACCCTGTCCGCCACATTGGAAATCGCTCCTCAGGGAAGATGGGTTATGCCATAGCTGAAGCGGCTAGAGAAAGAGGAGCAACGGTATCACTAATAACCGCCCCCACCTCCCTCCCCCAACCGGCAGGCATTGAGGTTATCCCGGTGGTAACTGCTGCCCAGATGAAGGAGGCGGTGGCCAAGGCAGTGGCTCAAGCTGACGCCCTGATTATGGCGGCGGCGGTCACTGACTACCAGCCGAAAAGCGTAGCTAAAGCCAAGATTAAAAAAGAAACCCCTACCCTGACCCTGGAACTAATCAGGACGCCAGATATTCTGACCGAAGTAAAGGGCGACTTCCTCAAGGTCGGCTTCGCTGCTGAAAGCGAGAATGTAGTCGCCAACGCCAGACAAAAACTTCAGCAGAAACAACTTGACCTCATCGTGGCTAACGATATTACCGACCCAAGTAGCGGCTTCGGCGCCGATACCAATAAAGTAACCCTGATAGATAAACAGGGCAACATAGAAGCCCTCCCCCTGCTGAGCAAAAGAGAAGTGGCCGACAGGATATTGGATAAGGTTGTGGGACTTTTAGCTAAGAAAGCCGGGAGGTAGGAAGATGTTGCTGATAGACGGTATAAAATACGAACCATGGACACCTAAAACCGAAGACGAATTCGAGAGCGTAGTGAAAGAGCACGCCCAAGAAATCTTCGGCGAACAATCTATATATCTTGATAGGAAGCAGAAGCTAAAGTCGCTATCAGGAATTGGCTCGATACCCGATGGGTACGCTATCATCTTGGGAGACACACCTCAATGGCATATCGTTGAAGTGGAACTATCGTCCCATCCTTTATATGAGCACATAGTTTCTCAGGTCACTAGGTTCATCAGTGGCATAGGCAATCCAAGCCTCCAGAGGGGGATAGTTAATGCTATAGAAAGTGAGATAACTAGGGATGACTTCCTCAAGCTCAAGTTAAGGAAAGCAATTGAGCCCACTGAAATTTACAAATTCTTGTCAGACCTTATCTCAAAGCCACCTATTTTGACCATCGTTATAGAAAAAGACACTGAAGGATTGAGAGAAGCTATCAGCACACTTGCCCACCCCCAAATCAAAGTCGTAGAGTTCCAAACTTTTACCAGAGAAGGAGTAGGCTTGGCAGTTCACGCCCATTTGTTTGAGCCTTTATACCAAGCTCCCCCTAAAAAAGTTGCCATAACTGAACGTACCGAAGACTTGGTCAGCACAATACGCAAAGTTGGGAAGCATGTAACAGTTAAAGACCTGATGGATTCTGCTATCGTCGAACCAGGCCAAACAATCTACGGTTGGCACAAAGGCAAGAAATACGAAGCTACAATCCTCATGCCCACTGGGAGAATTCAGCTCGCCCACGATGATAGCGTATACAACAGCCCATCTGCGGCTGGTAAAAGGATATTAGGTCACGAAATAGATGGCTGGATGTGGTGGCGCACCACTAGAGCAAATGGTGAGGAATGTCTGTTGGATAAACTTAGGGAAGAATATAGAGCAACCCATCCCCATAATTCACAGAACTAAGGAGAGTAAAAACAAGAGAGGGGGCGAAGCCCCCTCTCTAAAAATCTCTCCCCCTCTCCGAAAGAGGTAGATGAAGTCTCTTGCATGAGGGGGATTAAGGGGGTGAGGTTCTCAAACAAAGGTCTATAAGAAAGGTAACTATGGCAGAAGCACCAATAAAATATGAAATGCCCAGGGCTTATGAGCCGGGGAAGGTGGAGCAGAAATGGTACCGGTTCTGGCTGGGAAAGGGCTATTTCACCCCCAAAATAAAGCCAGAAAAGAAACCATTTGTCATTATCATGCCGCCGCCCAATGTTACCGGCGAGCTTCATATCGGGCACGCCCTGACCGCTACTTTAGAGGACATTATGACCCGCTGGCACCGGATGAAAGGCGAGCCAACATTATGGCTACCCGGGGTTGACCATGCCGGCATCGCCGCTCAGGTGGTGGTAGAGCAACTGCTGGCTGAAGAGGGGCTAGACCGCCACCGGTTGGGCAGGGATAAATTCCTAGAGAGAATGAGGCAGTGGGCGGATAAATGCCGTGAGATTATTACCCAACAACACCAAAGGCTGGGGGCTTCCTGCGACTGGAGCCGAGAGCGTTTTACCCTGGACGAAGGACCAAGCCGAGCGGTTAGGACTACCTTTGTCCGTCTGTATGACAAAGGGATAATCTACCGTGGGGAGCGGATAATAAACTGGTGCCCCCGCTGTGCTACCGCCCTCTCCGACCTTGAGGTAGACCACAGAGAGATACAGGGGCACCTGTATTATGTCCGCTATCCTCTGACTGAAGGCGATAAAGACTTTATAACCGTAGCCACCACCCGACCCGAAACCATACTCGGTGATACCGCCGTAGCCGTCAATCCCAAGGATAAGCGATTTAAGGCTATGCTCGGTAAGAAGGTTATCCTGCCGGCAGTCAAGCGGGTGATACCTGTCCTGGCTGATGAGGCTGTTGACCCCGGCTTTGGCACCGGAGCGGTTAAAATCACCCCGGCTCATGACCCGGTGGACTTTGAAGTAGCCCAGCGCCAGGGATTGCCGCTGGTAAATATACTAAACCCGGATGCGACTATGAATGAAAATGCTGGACCCTACGCTGGACTTGACCGCTTCTCCTGCCGCCGGGCGATACTATCCGACTTAGAAAAAGACGGGCTGCTGGTAAAGGTTGAGCCCTATATCCATTCCGTAGGTCACTGCGACCGCTGCCAGACAGTTATTGAGCCGATAGCCAGTAAGCAGTGGTTTATCCGGACACAGCCCTTAGCCCAACCGGCTATTAAAGCTGTCATTGATGGGCGTATCAAAATCATCCCAGAGCACTTTGCCAAGGTCTATCTTAACTGGATGGAGAATATTCGCGATTGGTGCATCAGCCGCCAGCTATGGTGGGGGCACCGAATCCCGGTGTGGTATTGCCAGGACTGCGGTGAGCTAACGGTAACTATTGAGGACGCCAAATCCTGCCACCACTGTGGCTCAGCCAATATAGAGCAGGACCCGGATGTCCTTGACACCTGGTTTAGCTCAGCCCTATGGACTCACTCCACCTTGGGCTGGCCTGATGACACTGAAGACTTAGGCTACTTCTACCCGACCACAGTCATGGAGACCGGCTACGACATCCTGTTCTTCTGGGTAGCCAGAATGATTATGATGGGTCTGGAGAATACTGGTGACATTCCCTTCTGCACCGTTTACCTTCATGGTCTGGTACGCGACGAGAAGGGGGAGAAGATGAGCAAGGTTAAGGGCAACGTGCTCAATCCAGTTGACACCCTGGAGAAATATGGCACCGATGCCCTGCGCTTTGCTTTATCTACCGGCACATCACCGGGAAATGATATTAAACTAACCCCAGCCAAGCTAGAAGGCGGACGCAACTTTGCCAATAAACTGTGGAACGCTACCCGATTTATCATCAGAAGCATTAAGCCAACCGACACCAATATGGAAATCCAAAGAAATCTGCTCCCAGTAGAAGACCGCTGGATTCTAAGCCGCTTGAGTCGCACGGTATCAGGTGTAACCAGTCTAATGGAAGACTCCCAGTTTGGCGAAGCCCAGAGACAGATTCATGATTTCCTGTGGAGTCAATTCTGCGACTGGTATATTGAGATAGTCAAGATTCGCCTTGGCTCTAGAGGTAAGGAGGTAGTGTCGCCCCTGCCGGTTCTGGTTTTTGTCCTAGAGACCTCACTCCGCCTGTTGCACCCGTTTATGCCCTTTATCACCGAAGAGCTGTGGCAAAAGCTGAAGAAGCACCTGCCCCGGCCAGAGGCTGAATCTATAATGATAGCCCTCTACCCCGATGCCAGAGATATAGCCACCGACCCAGAATCGGAGCGGGTTATGGAATCCATAATTGAAATAATTCACTCCATCCGCAATGCCCGGGCACAATATAAGGTAGAGGCTACCAAATGGGTTGAAACCCAAATCTACTGCGGTGAGCTTACCCCAGCCATCGCTCCTTATTCTCAAACCATCCAGACTCTGGCTAGGGCGAGACCGGTTACCCTCGTTGATAGCAGGCGAGAGACTCCGCCACCGGAAAACGTCTTGGCACTAGTGCTCAAAGAGACTGAAGTAGTCATACCTATGGAAAGTATGGTTAACCTGGAGGCTGAGAGGAAACGACTCCAAAAAGAGCTGGAACAAATCCAGACTGAGGTAGCTCAACTTGAAGCTAGGCTCAAGGACAGGGAGTTTCTGACCAAGGCACCACCGGCTGTCGTAGGTAAAGAACAGGATAGACTAGCCGAAAGGAAGGCTAAACTACAAAGGCTAAAACAGAAGCTTGGTAGATACTAATTTGGTTTCCGGCTAAGTTTGCTAAAGCCCTGGTAGCAGCGTATAATTACTTCGGAGAGCAAGCTGTAGTGCGTATAAAAGGAGAATCCCCGGAATTTGGTTGCCACCAATCAGCCCAAAAGGGTTATTTAGGAGAAAGTTCAGTAGGTCAAAGAGAAAAGTTTGTGTGTCTAGAAAGGGTAAAGGAGTCTAGTATTGGAAACAGCAAAAGCAATTACTTCGGTGATGACAGAGAAAAGGGTTTTCCACCCGCCGGAGGAACTCAGTAAAAGGGCATATATAAAGAGTCTGGATGAATACAAAAAGATTTATCACCGGTCTATTGATGACCCTGAGGGATTCTGGGGAGAGATGGCAGAACAACTGGACTGGTTCAAAAAGTGGGGTAAGGTTGTGGTCGAGGATTTCAAGGAAGGGAAGCATAAGTGGTTCATAGGTGGTAAGCTCAACGTTAGCTATAACTGCTTGGACAGGCATCTAAAGACCTGGAGGAAAAACAAGGCAGCGCTAGTTTGGGAAGGAGACATCGGTGATAGCAAGGCCCTTACTTATCAGGAGCTATATTACCATGTCTGCAAATTTGCCAATGTGCTGAAAAAGCACAGGATTAAAAAGGGCGACCGGGTTACTATTTATCTACCAATGATTGTTGAGTTACCAATTGCTATGTTAGCCTGTGCCCGTATTGGTGCCATCCACAGCGTAGTTTTTGGTGGTTTTAGTGCCGACGCTCTGAGAGATAGGATGCTGGACTGCGGGGCTAAAATGCTCATTTGTGCCGATGGTTACTATCGCGGCGGTAGGGTTATCAGGAGCAAGGACAATGCCGACGAAGCCCTTGAGTCCTGCCCCGAAGTAAAGGACGTGATTGTGGTCAAGAGGGCTGATATTGGAGTAAAAATGGAGAAAGGACGTGACTACTGGTGGCATGAGGAGATAAACGCCCAGGATATTAAACCATACTGCGAACCAGAAATTATGGATGCTGAGGACCCGCTGTTCATCTTATATACCAGCGGCAGCACAGGAAAACCTAAGGGCGTGCTTCACACCCAGGCTGGTTATCTCCTATATTGCTACCAGACCCTTAAGTGGGTATTTGACGTAAAGGAAGAGGATACCTACTGGTGTACCGCAGATATTGGCTGGGTAACCGGTCATAGTTACATCGTGTATGGACCACTAGCCTTCGGGGCAGCCAGCCTCATGTTTGAGGGGGTTCCAAGCTATCCCCACCCAGATAGACTCTGGGAAATTGTGGAGAAACATAAGGTTAGCATTTTTTACACTGCCCCTACTGCTATTAGAGCCATAATGAGAGAGGGAGACGAGTGGCCTAATAAACATGATTTAAGCAGTTTACGTATCCTGGGGACAGTCGGGGAGCCGATTAACCCCGAAGCCTGGATGTGGTATTACAATGTGATTGGCAAAGGCAGGTGCCCTGTTGTTGATACCTGGTGGCAGACAGAGACCGGGGGCATACTAATTACGCCTCTACCCGGGGCTTTGCCAACCAAGCCAGGTTCAGCCTCACTACCATTCCCTGGAATCGAGCCAGCAGTGCTGAGAGAAGATGGCTCAGTAGCTGATGTCAATGAAGGTGGTTACCTGGTAATCAAGAGACCCTGGCCAGGTTTAATGCGAGGGGTGTTTGGTGACCCGAAGAGATTTAAAGAGACTTATTTCGTTAGATTCCCCGGGGTATATAATACCGGAGACGGAGCTAGAGTGGATGAAGATGGTTATTATTGGCTGATGGGGCGTATAGACGATGTCATTAATGTAGCCGGTCACCGCATAGGAACTGCTGAGGTCGAGAGTGCTTTAGTATCCCACAACAAAGTGGCAGAGGCGGCGGTTGTTGGTATGCCTCATGAGATTAAGGGACAGGGCATATATGCCTTCGTTAACCTAAAAGCCGGTGTGAAGAAGAGCGATGACCTAAAGAAGGAACTAATTGCTCATGTTCGTAAGGAAATTGGTCCGATAGCTACCCCGGATAGGATTCAGTTTGCCGATGGACTACCCAAGACCAGAAGCGGTAAGATTATGAGACGAATATTGACCAAAATCGCTGCTGGTGATGTCAAGGAGCTGGGGGACACCAGCACCCTGGCTGACCCATCAGTAGTTACCACCCTGGTGGAGGGGAGGCAGTAGAATTCCACTCACATAGTCCCTAGGGACTCATCAGCTACCAACCCCTTGGGATAACCATTAATATTTAACTGCTGCAGTGCCTTCTTGGTATCACTGGCAACCCGTGCCTTATCACACCGCTTTAGCCGATACTTAAACAGCCAGTAGGTAAATTCCTTTAGCTCGGTGAGGCTGATGGACTTAAGATTAGGATAACCCTTCTCCCGCCGAAAACGCTTAAGCAATACCGGTCTGGTAGCCCCATATATCCGCCGATAGACCTCGTTGATGACACCGTGCTCCTGATTACTATAACCTAAAGCCCGCTTCTCCTTACGCACCTCTTCCTGCACCGCCAGAATTAACGCCTCCTCCACGGTGATGCCATAAAAGTAGTTAAGATATTGACGATACTTACCATCGCCAATAAGCTCCTTGAACCTGTCCACGGTCAGGTTGAGCGGTGGTTGCCCATGAAAAAGGAGAGCCGTCTCCTCATTATCGGGTAACAAACCGTCCACCTCCTGACACAGGCGTTCCGCCAGAAGCAACCAGTCAAAAGCCTCGCCAGCGATAAGGTAACGGTAACGGCGCCCGTCACGGACTTCCTCAGCCACCGTCCACAACCCAATAGCCTCAAGCAGGGCAATATACCAGTGCTTACCACCGGTGATAGCCTGCTCTAAATAGCTTATTACCTCAGCGCCACTGATAGAGGGCAACCGAGAAGGCTGTAACTGGTTATCCGTCATTTCCTACCCCAAATGATTAATGCCGTAAATGAGCCTTTACTTCAGCCAGCGGTCTGGTATTCAATATATCCTGTGGCTGGCACCACCCCCGTCTGGCTACCCCGACCCCAAAACGCATGAATTGTAGATGTTCAGTCCTATGGGCATCGGTGTTAATTACCAGTTTTATTCCCAGCTCTCTAGCCCGATAGGTATGAATATCCTTAAGGTCTAGGCGACTAGGCATAGCGTTGATTTCCAGTATGGTATTAGTTTTAGCCGCTACTTGAAAGATAGCCTCCATATCTACAGCTACCGGCTCCCTATCCGGCAACAGGCGGCAACTAGGATGGGCTAGCATATCCACATTAGGATTTTCAATCGCCCCCAGAATCCGCCGTGTCATCTGCTCCTGGCTCTGGTTGAGACTGGAATGCACGGCAGCGGTAACAATATCCAGCTCGGCGAGAAGCTCATCAGGCATATCCAGGCTACCATCAGCCCGAATATCAACCTCTATGCCGGTAAAGATGTGGATGCCATCAATCTTCTGGTTAAGCTGTTTAATCTCCAGTATTTGCTGCTTTAGTCGGTCAGCATCGAGACCGTGGGCAATGCCCCGCCCCATTGAGTGGTCAGCAATTCCCAGATACTGGTAGCCAAGGGCTTTGGCAGCCAGAGCCATGGCTTCAATGCTGTCATGCCCGTCACTCCAGTTAGTGTGGACATGAAGGTCGCCCTTTATGTCAGACAACTCCACCAGCCTGGGGATAGTGCCCTTTTCTGCCCTCTCCACCTCCTGCTGCCCCTCTCGGAGCTCGGGAGGGATAAATTCCAGACCCTGCCGCTGGTAAAAAGCCTCCTCGGTGGCAAACTTCTCCAGCTCCCCGGTCTCCAGATTGGTGATGCCATACTCGCTCAATTTTAGCCCCATTCGGTGTGCCCTCTCCCTGAGGTTAATATTGTGCTGCTTGCTGCCGGTGAAATACTGAAGGGTGGAGCCAAAGGAGTCGTGCTCGACAATTCTGAGGTCAACCTGAAAACCGCCAGAAACGAGCACACTCGCCTTGGTGGTGCCGCTGGCTAAGACCTCCTTGACCTGGGGCAGGGTGGTGAAGGCATGGATGGCTTCGGCAGCCTTATCCGTCGTGCCCATGAGGTCAATATCGCCCACCGTCTCGCTGAAGCGGCGCAGGCTCCCCGCCGGCGTCAGGTGGCGCAGTCCGGGCAACTGACCAAGCCTGGCTGTAATCTCATCGACTACTGGCAATGCCTCGCTGATAGGAATGCGCTGGCTCCGCTTCTTCCTCCGCAGCGCCTGAATCTGGCGCAGGAGGTTCCCCACCGTCTTATCACCCATGCGGGGCAACGAAGCCACCTTACCTTCGTTAATGGCTGCTTCCAATTCGTCTATTGACTTTATGTCAAGTTCGGTGGCAAGCAGCATGGCTGTCTTGGGTCCAACGCCGGGCAAATCAAGCAGGGTGCTAATCCCCTCAGGGAACTCAGCCTTCAGCTTCTCGTAGAATTCAAGCTTGCCGGTAGTTACCAGCTCGGTAATCTTCTTGGTGATAGCCTCCCCCACCCCGGGGACTTCCTTTAACCTGTCCTCAGCCACCAGCCGCTCCAACTCAACCGGCAGGTGCTCAATGGAGCGGACCACCTTCTGGTAAGCCCGAATCTTAAACGGGTTCTCCCCCTTAAGCTCCAGGAGGTCGGCAATATCCTGAAATACCTTAGCAATCTCCTTATTGTTCATACAATGTTAAACTCTATAGCCTTGATACTTAATTCAGGAGACTTTCTGGCTACCTCGTAGTTCATAAGCGATACTTTGGGGTTCAGCAACGTGTTGAGACGCATCCAAGATTTCAACGGAGATAATTTTCCCGTCACTGCCGTAATCGATGATTATCCCTTCTCTGAGCTCATCGCTCTCAGCAATAGGTTTATCCCTGAACAAAAGGCTTAAAGTATCGGTATCTGGGTCGTAAATTACTTTCATATTAGCCCTCCTTAGCCCAGTACTTGTCAATCCTAGAAGCTCTATAGGCTGTAATCACAAAGAGCATATTGTGCCTTTCTTCACAGATTACTCTCAAAAGCATTTCTCTACCTTCAGCCAAGTCATAGTATTTACTCTGGCAGACCTTGCGTTCTTTCCTCAGTTTTATCACCTGCTGGGGATTTTGGGCAATAGTTCTCACCATTTCTTCCGAAAGTTTGCGTCGAGCTATTTCAAATCTAGCATGGTCACTGATAACTATATCCATTAAACGTTCCTATAATCCTCCCCCCTATCCACTCCCAGTCAGAGTCGTCACTTATACTTCTGCCATTTAACTTTGGTGGCTTGCAAAGCTGGCTTTCTCATTATGAGAAGATACTTGAAGCCCCTTAGATAAAAATTAAATTTCTTAGCCCTGTAATGCCAAACTCCTGTGTGGGAACTCTGTCCCCTCCTAACTACACAAATTAAATCTACCGTCTCAAAATATTTTGTTAAACGCTCATATAATTTGAAGGCTACAGGGGTAAATCTTTTTTTAACCCACTGGTCACCAATCAACCACCCCATTACCTTACCGGGTTTAAGTATTCTGTGAGCTTCTATGGCAACCTTTTCTAGTTCATGATAAAAACGCTCGTCTTCACAGGAGATTTTGCCAATGTCGTTGGGATTATCGGAGTAGTTAACATTGTCACCATAAGGAGAATCGATAAACACTAAATCTACGGATTCGTCGGGTAACGGGATATTTCGGGCATCGTTTTGAATAACTTCAGGATGCTTTGGCGCAATGTCATATCCTATTACTTTCCGTCCCTCCTCTTTACACACATCCACCGTTGTTCCGCTACCAGCCATCGGGTCAACAACCAAATCACCAGTCTGAGTGTATCTTTGAACAAGATTCCAGATTATGAATGCAGGTGTTACGCCTTGAAATTTGTTATCGCCTTTGCGTGTTTTTCCATAGCTCTGCGTGGGATAGTCCCAAAGAGTAGTCGTCTCCAACAGAGGCTTTTCATCCTCTTGAGTAATATCAGGCTTTTGGATCGCCTCTGCTTCTGGAAATAGGGTTAAGGTAGTAGGACTATCCTTTACCTTATTTACCTTATTGCCTTTGCCCATTAACTAGCTCCTTGAGGTCATCAATAAATTTATCGAACATTTTAACCTTTGGACTTTCCTGAACTTGAGTCTCACTCATCACATAGCTTCCGTCCGTATCTACTTCAACTATGGCTCGCCCCTTCTTAGCAGGCGTTTTGATTATTAAATCTCTATCTTCATCTGGCGTAATGAAGTACACTTTTATGTGCTTTGTTGCTTTGTCCTTAGAGAGCTTTATTTTCCAGTAACCTGTTTGGGCAATTCTTTCACGAAGGGTGACTTTGCTAGAGATAATTGCTACAACCTTTAGCGTTTTTGGGTCATAAGCAATAATGTCTACATCTGGCAGGTGCGCGCCAAATTCTCCATAATCAATCAGCAGATTCCGCTTTACCACGCTTAATTCCCTAGATAGATTTTCGCTTTTTGTTCTCTCCAGTTTCTTTCCGTTCACTAATTTCAAACCCAAGCTTTCAATTTGATCTTCTATTATGTAAGTAATGAGTTTCTCAAGTTTATCACCTTTAAACGGCTTCCATGACTGTTCAAAGTCTCCTGCAGGTGTCGGGTGTTTGAGAAAATCTTCCCTATGTATTTCTCTAGCTTCGCTTAATAGCTCGGAAATATGTTTATAGGCTTCTATTCCAAATTTCCTTTTCTTTTCTTCATACATTTCAATTAAATCTTTAAGCTTCATACTTACCTCCTCTCATGCTAATAGTCCACCTCCACCCCACCAATCTAGGTGACAGGCGTATCTATGCCCATTCCATATCAACGTTACCATCCCAGCAATCCTTGTGACACACATAATAAACTTGGTCGTATTCTAAATCTAGTAAGTCGTTTGAATCTTTTATCGTCCCATCCGAAACAACAAAAACTTGCTCCGTCTCCTTAATTATTTTCCCGCATTTGTCACATGTTTTAACTCCAAGATAAACGCTCATTTTCTCACCTTCCGCAGCATTTTTTGTATTTTTTGCCGCTGCCGCAGGGGCAGGGGTCGTTTCTGCCTATCTTCTTGCCGCTGACCTTTGCCGGCTGTTTCCTCGGACCCTCGGCCCCCCTTGAGGCAACCTGAGCCATCGGGGATGGGGGTGGCGGGGGGGCTTCCTTCTTGACAATGCTCACACGGTATATGGTCTGTCTCTTATACACATCTGACGCT
>CAYQQD010000014.1:0-15586 GCA_964419575.1 uncultured Dehalococcoidales bacterium
GTCATAAAAGAGGGCATAATCGTGTTTGGCTGCCGTCTGGATGGCGTAGTGTCCCGGGGAATAGGTCTGGATAATAACCTTTCCCCCTAGACTGCCTCGTCCTGCCCTGCCTAACACCTGAGATAGTAGCTGGAACGTCCTTTCTCCAGCCCGGAAATCGGGCAGGTTTAAACTGGTATCAGCGTTAACTACTCCCACTAGGGTAACCAGGGGTAAATCCAGGCCTTTGGCTACCATCTGTGTGCCAATAAGAATATCAGCCTGGTGGCTGCGGAACCGGTTTAATATCTCCCCATGGGAGTATCTGCCTCTGGTAACGTCGCTATCCCAACGCAGCAACCTAGCCTGGGGGAAGCTATAACTGGCTTCCCGCTCCAGTTTCTGGGTGCCGGTGCCTAAAAACTTTATCCGGCGACTCAAGCACCGCGGGCAAGTCTGAGGCACTGGCATCCGGTAGTTACACTGATGGCAGACCAAAACGTCCTCGGCAAAGTGATAGGTGAGGGTAACCTCACAACGTTTACAGCGGAGGACAAAGCCACAACTTCGGCATTGAATAAAGGTAGCCCCTCCCCGCCGGTTAAGAAATAGAATCACCTGCTCCATATTAGCCACCGCTTTAGCTGTGGCTTGTGACAAGGAGCGACTAAAAATGCTCATGTTCCCTGCTTTAAGCTCGTCCCTCAAATCTACTACCTCAACCTGGGGTAGGGGAGAGCCTTCGTCGGGGACAACCCGTTCCGGAAGCTGAAGCAAGCGATAGTCTCCCCTTTGAGCGTGGTAAAAGGTCTCGACATCGGGGGTGGCACTGCCGAGAATAACTACCGCCCCGGTTAACTCAGCCAGCTTTATCGCCACATCACGAGCCTGGTAGCGCGGGGATTTATCATGCTGTTTGTAAGTCCATTCATGCTCCTCATCAATAACAATAAGACCCAGCTCAGGCTGGGGGGCAAAAACGGCACTCCTGGGACCGATAACGACGTCAAATTCGCCGTCTCTTATTCGCTGCCACTCATCAAATTGTTCTCCCAGGGACAGTTTACTGTGAAGGACAGCCACCTTATGGGGAAAGCGTGAGGCAAACCGCTCTATAGTCTGGGGGGTCAGGGAAATTTCCGGGACCAAAACAATGCCTCGCTTGCCCAGCCTTACCGCCTCAGCCAGAGCCTGCAGGTAGATCTCTGTCTTGCCACTGCCAGTAACCCCGTGAAGCAGGAAAACATTTGGCGGAGCCTTGCTGTTTGCCGCCTGGAGCAGGCTTGCTTTAATAGCCTGCCAGGCTGACTTTTGGGCGTTGGTAAGCGGTGGTGGCGTTGATGGGGCAATACCCTGGTAAGAAATCGGCTCGCGTTTTACTTCAACCGGTTGAAGTTCGACCAGCCCCTTACTTATCACGGCTTGAACTACCGGTGTTGAGCAGTTAGTCTTTTTTCTGGCTTCGGAAAGGGGTATCGGCTGGCGGGCTTGAGCTAGAAACTCTAGAAGGCTGGCTTGTTTGATAGCCCGCTGTTGGCGCAGCCTGGCTGCCTCCTGCCGGGCTTCACCAGCCTCAATTTTAAGGCGCAGGTAAGCCACCCATTTAGGTTTTACTTTCACCCCCTCTAACTCGTAGCTTTTAACTACCAGTCCGCAACTAATGAGTTTAGAGGTGATAAGCCTGGCTTGCCTCGCCCCTAATGCCTTTTCTAGTTTTCTAAGCCCAACTTTGCCTTGTCTCCAGACCAATTCAACGACATGCCTCTGTTCCCCGGTGAGAGAAGATAGGTCAGGTTCATGGGGGGTTGGGGGGCGACAAATAAAGGTGAGCACTTTTCGCTCAAACCCCGGTGGTAGCATTAAAGCCACAGCATCAAATAGGGGCGATAGATAATACTGGCTTATCCAGCGAGCCAGTAGTGCGTGGGCTGAGGATAACACCGGGCGAGGCTCAATAATCCCGGCTATTTCTTTGGTTTCCTCCACCGCGGGATAGTCGGTCAGTTCTAGGATGATGCCCTGGAGTATCTTATCACCGAAGGGGACCCACACCGCCTGCCCAACTTCGATGCTTAAATCAGCGGGTATGGAGTAGCTAAACGTCCGACGCTGGGCTACTGGCGAATTAACGCTAACCTCAGCATACCCCATCCTATCCTCCAGCGCGGTAGCTCTGATTTAATCCCCCCGTCTATTTGAATGAGCCTTACTCTTGCTCCGGTGTCTTTTCCTTCTCTACTCGCTTTTCCTTGATGCGGGCTGCCTTGGCACTGAGCCGACGCAGGTAATAAAGCTTAGCTCGGCGTACTTTTCCATGCCGCACCATTTCTACCTTCTCTATGAGTGGTGAGTTGAATAGGAAGGTGCGCTCGACACCGACTCCATAGGCGACACGCCTCACGGTGAAACTTCCGCCATCAGCACTATGTCGGACTCTGATGACCACTCCCTGGAATACTTGGGTGCGTTCCTTCTCTGCCTCCACCACCTTAACCCTGACCTTTACCATGTCGCCAGCAGTCAAAGCCGGAATATTAGGATTTGGTTTAACTTCAATTGGTAATGAAACACTCATTTTTTAGCCGCCCTTCTTTAACCTTTCTACTAACTGCCTTTCCCTGGGGGATAGGTTAGCCTTGTCTAGCAGCTCGGGGCGACGTTTCAAGGTGCGTAGGATAGCCTGTTGGCGGCGCCACTTTGCAATCTGGGCATGGTCTCCTGAAATTAAGACCTCAGGCACTGCCCAGCCTCGATATACATCGGGGCGGGTGTACTGGGGGTATTCCAATAGCCCGGTAGTGTGAGAATTGTCCAGTGGCGAAGCCTCTGAACCAAGTACTCCTGGTAGTAGCCTGACTACAGCATCTACCACCACCATAGCTGCTAGCTCGCCGCCACCAAGCACATAGTCGCCAATGCTAATCTCATCAGTGACCAAGTGCTCACTCACCCGCTCATCAACCCCCTCATAGCGACCACAGATAAGAATTAAATGACTATACCTTGAGAGCTCTTGAGCAATATGTTGACAAAAAAGGCGACCCTGCGGGGTCAGCAGAATAATTGGCAGCTCACTAACTCCTTGCCTGAGGCATATGTCTGATTTTATTGATTCCACCGCTTCAAAAATAGGCTCCGGCTTAAGAACCATGCCAGCTCCACCCCCATAGGCATAGTCATCAACGGTGTGATGCTTATCATGAGTATAGTCTCGAATATTATGAATGTTAACCTGAATCAGCCCCCGGTCAATAGCCCGCTTGAAAATACCGACACTAAACGGACCTTGGAACATCTGAGGGAACAGGGTTAAAATATCAATTTGCATCGTTAATGCTCAGTTACCTCTCCTTTAATAATTTCCATGGCATGAGGGATAGCCGGCAACACTACCCTGAGGCACTCCCGAACCGCCTTAGGACTACCCGGTAGGTTGATAATAAGGCACTTTCCTCTAACCCCAGCCACAGCTCGACTAAGTATAGCATATGGTGTCACTTTAAAGGTTTCAGCTCTCATCGCTTCAGTAAAACCAGGCACAACCTTATCCACTACCAAAAGGGTGGCTTCGGGGGTAACATCACGCTGCCCTAGCCCGGTGCCACCGGTGGTTAAAATAATATCTACGTTGCCTCCATCAGCCCACTCAGTCAGTTTACCAGCGATGACATCCACTTCGTCAGGGACAATCTCATACTTGACTACGCTGGAATCTAGTGAGGACAGGCTATCCCTGATTGCCTTACCACTCTCATCAGAGCGTTGTCCCAGCCAGCCCTTATCGCTAATGGTAAGTATCCCTACATTAAGCATAACACTGCGTTCTTAAAGGTTGTTTATTAACCTCACCCCTTAATCCCCCTCTCCTTGAGAAGGAGAGGGGGAAGAGATTTTAGAGAGGGGCGAAGCCCCTCTCTTACCTACACTCCCCCCTTCCCTTATTAAGGGAAGGGGGTCAGGGGGATAGGTTGCTAAACAATCCCTTCTTGAGCCATTTATTTTACCACATATGGAATGTGTAGCAAAATGGGAGAATTTTAAAAAATTTATGAAAGGGGCTTGACAAAAAGGGGCATTTGTGGTGTAGAATGGTAAAAAGTGGTAAAAAGTGGTAAATTATGCAGGTAATAATAAGGTTTTGGGTTGACCAGGAAGATAAGGAACAGGTAGAGAGCGAAGCCAAGAGGCTGGGCCTAAATGCCTCTAGCTTCCTTCGGTTGCTTATCAAGCAATACTTCGGTGGCTTTTACCTTGAACGGCAGAAAAGGGAGGAACAAGGAGAAAAGGTCTTAACCTATAAATTAAGAGAGGGCTGAACAGCTAAAAATGTTCTTTGGTGAATTTGAGTATAAGATTGACGAAAAAGGCAGAGTGCTTATCCCTCCCAGGTTCAGGAGAGAACTAAGGGAGGGGGTAGTATTAACGCCAGGGGTAGAGAAGTGCATTAACGCCTATCCCCCATCTGAGTGGAAAAAAGTGGCGGCTACTCTTACTGCTGGTCCAATTTCACCCAGTAAGTTAAGAAAGCTAAATCGAGCTATTTTTGCCACTGCCTTTAGTCTTAATCTTGATGGGCAGGGCAGGATAGCCTTACCAATTCCATTACGGGAGTATGCTGGGATTGAGGATGAGGTAGTTATCGCTGGAGTTAATACTTATCTTGAACTGTGGAATAAGAAGCAATGGGAAGCAGAGAAGGCTAGTAGCCAAGAACAAGCTGGGCAGATTATAGAAAGCTTAGAGCGGCACCGAGGAACTTAACGATGTCAGCCTTCGTCCATATTCCGGTTCTAGTCAAAGAGACCATCGAGGCACTGGCGGTTCAGCAGGGGGGTCGTTACATTGATTGCACCCTTGGCGGTGGTGGTCATGCTGCCGCCATTTTAGAACATAGCTCACCCGGTGGGCAGTTACTGGGCATTGATGCTGACCCCGAGGCGATAAAAATAGCCGAAGTAAAGCTCCGGACCTATAGAGACTCGTTCCTGCTGATTAACGATAACTTCGTCAATTTGCAGGCTATCTGTGTTAAATATGATTTCTATCCGGTTCACGGTATTTTGTTTGACCTGGGGCTTTCCTCTATTCAGCTCGATAGCAATAGAGGTTTCAGCTTTCAGCATGAGGCACCTTTAGACATGCGCCTGAGTCCCAGCCAGGAGATTACTGCCGCTGATATCATTAACGCATCCTCTGAGGCTGAACTAGCTCATATTATCCAAACATATGGTGAGGAGGCTTATAGCCGTCAGATTGCCCACTGTATCGTGCAGGAGCGGCCAATAGAGACTACCCTTCAACTGGTTCGGGCGATAGAGCACGCCGTCGGGGGTAGAAGGGGTAGAATCCATCCTGCTACCAAAACCTTTCAAGCATTGCGAATAACGGTTAACCATGAACTAGACTATCTGGAAGCGGCGCTAAAACAGGCGATTAGTCTCCTTGGCTTTGAGGGTAGGTTAGTGGTCATTAGCTATAACTCTCTCGAAGACCGCATTGTGAAACAGCTCGTGCAGCGAGAATCAAAGGACTGTATTTGTCCCCCAGGGACACCAGCCTGCATATGTGGACATACCGCTTGCCTAAGGTTAATTAACAAGAAGGTTATTACTCCTTCTCCTGCCGAGGTTCGACTTAATCCGTGTAGTCGTAGTGCCAAATTAAGGGCGGCTGAGCGAATTATTGCCCAGGACGATCCATTTAGTATGGCTGAAAAACTGAGCTTTCTTATGGAGTGTGAAGCTAATGGGTGGAGAAAGCCGGCTATGCTGAAGAGGCTCCGTATGGCCTTTTCACTACCCTAGATGCATAAAATTTGAGACTCAAAAATGGAGGTTTTTAAAATGTGAAAATTAATATAACTGAGAGTCAAAATATCATAAAAAGGAGGTGGAGATGAAAAAGCGGACTACTTTGACTGCTATCGATGTTGGTACCACTAAAGTATGCACCACAATAGCTGAGGCCAACGAGGAGGGTACGGTTCGGGTTGCTGGTGTGGGTGTTGTCCCATCCAAGGGGTTGCACAAAGGTTTAGTGGTCAACATCAGTGAGGCCAGAGAGTCAATTCGGGAGTCAGTGAGGAGAGCAGAGCATGCCAGCGGCTATAGAGTGGAATCAGCCTACATCGGCGTAACTGGTAGGCATGTCAGCTCGCTGAATAACCGGGGGGTAGTAGCGATTACCCGTAATGACCGGCTAGTGCGTACAGACGACCTGAGGCGAGTACTTGCCTGTGCTCAAAACGTTAGAGTCCCTAGCGACAGAAAGCTGCTTCATGTTATTCCTCGCAGTTACGCCGTTGATGGTCAGGCGGGAGTCAGGAACCCGGTAGGAATGCATGGCTTCAGGCTAGATGTGGAGACCCACATTGTTACCGCTGCGGTAACTTCTGTCCAGAATCTAGTAAAGTGTATTCGTGGTGTTGGCATAGATGTTGAGGACCTCGTCCTTGAACCCTTAGCCAGCAGTGAGGCAGTACTGAGCGAGGATGAGAGGCAGATCGGTGTCATACTCGCTGATATAGGTGGTGGGACTACAGATATTGCTGTCTTTAAGGACGGGAGCATCTGGCATACCTCTATTCTGCCTGTAGCCGGTTATCAAATCACCAGAGACGTAGCTATTGGTTTGGGGCTTCCCTTTGATGTCGCTGAGGAGATGAAGAAAAGGTATGGCAGTGTTATGCCTGTTTATGAAACCAAGATGGAAACCCCTGGCACAATCTCAGAAGACGGGCATGGCGTTTCCTATCAAGACCTATGTGACATTATTAGGGCTCGGGTTGAGGAAATCATAAGGCTTATTATGCTTGAGTTGCCACGCTCCGAGCAGGAAGCCTTAGTCCCCGCTGGACTGGTCCTTACCGGAGGTAGTGCTAACCTTTCTGGAATAGAAGCCTTAGGGCGCGAGATACTACATCTTCCGGTGAGGGTGGGTATTCCCACCAATATGTACGGCATTACCGATGTTCTTCGTGACCCAGCATATGCTACTAGTGTTGGTCTTCTGCTCTGGGGGGCAAAGCACGAGGGTAAGTCTGCCTGGACGTCTCGTAGTTTCTTACGGCGGCTGATTTCCCGAGTTAGGAATCTGTTCAACTGGTGATTACTACCGAAAAAGATTAACAACAGTAAAGAAAGGAGGAGGAGATGGCAAAAACAAGTTTTGTGCCTAACCCAGCCAAGATTAAGGTTATCGGCTTAGGTGGTGGTGGCTGTAATGCCATAACCCGCATGGTTCAGGAGGGAATTCAAGGTGTGGAGTTCATCGCCATGAATACCGATGCCCAAGCCCTAGCCATTACCGAAGCCCCAACCCGTTTCCAGCTTGGAGAAAAGCTTACCAAAGGGCTAGGTGTAGGTGGTGACCATGTTCAGGGGCAAAAGGCTGCTGATGAGAGTCGCGATGAACTTAGGGAACTGGTCATTGGGGCTGATATGGTGTTTATCACTGCTGGGATGGGCGGTGGCACTGGCACCGGGGCGGCGCCTGTTATTGCCGAATTGGCTAAGCAAAGCGGAGCCTTGACTATAGCTGTAGTCACCAAACCGTTCACCTTTGAGGGCACCCACCGCCGTGACGTAGCCGAGGAGGGAATCGTCCGCTTGATGACTAAGGTTGACACTCTTATTATCATCCCTAATGACCGCTTACTTGACCTCTGTGACCAGAAGACAGGGGTGGATAATGCCTTTAAGCTCGCTGACGACGTATTAAGACATGGGGTTCAAGCTATCTCTGATGTTATTACCGTCCCCGGGCTGATTAATCTTGACTTTGCTGATGTCAAGGCGGTAATGAAGGATGCTGGTCCAGCTTGGATGTCCATTGGCATTGGTTCAGGCAAGAATCGGGCTATCGAGGCAGCTAAAGACGCCCTAGCTAGTCCCTTGCTAGATGTTTCTGTTGAAGGGTCAAAGGGAGTGTTATTCAATGTGGTTGGTGGTAGTAGCCTCACCCTGTTTGAAGTTAATGAGGCGGCTGAGGTAATCAAGCAAGCGGTAGACCCTGAGGCTAATATCATTTTTGGGGTGGCTCATGACCCTAATATGGATAACGAAGTAAAGATTACCCTAATTGCTACCGGATTCCGTTCCAAGATAGGGCTAGCTGAAGCCGCCCAGGAAGACGAAGTCGCTCAACTCCTTAAGGGGTTAAAGAGTGAAGAGGAGCTGGATGTTCCCTCTTTCCTGCGGCGTCCATTATTCAGCCATCGACGCCAGGCGATAACGCCGACTACCAAACTGGTCAAAATGCCTTTGCGCACTCAAGTGCGTTAAAGTTCTCGGGGAAGCCTGCTAATTAGATAGGGGGTTTTAAAACCCTGAGACCGGCGTAAGGCTGTAGGTGAATTATTGCCTGCAGCCTTCTTGTTTCAATTAGGTGGCTGGATGTTTAAGTCGTGCCCGCTTCAAGGTAACGACGCAGGGTCATGGCATTTCTTACCGCGTAAGCTTCAGCGTCGTTGTTGAAGTAGATATAGATTGCTTTCAGGTTCCGGGCTAAGTTAGTCAGCCGCTTTGCCCAATCAGCTAACTCCTCATCAGAGTAACAACTAAAGTAAAGCCCGGTACTGCCATGGAACCTAATATAAGCAAAGTCAGCGGTGGCTACCAGAGGACAACTAACGTCAGGCATATCAAAGACGCAGAAGCTTATATTGTGCTTATGTAGAATTTCAAAAACCTTGTCTTCGAGCCAGGACTGGTGCCGAAATTCAAACACGTGCTTCATGTCCTGAGGTAAAATGGACAGGAATGACTCTAGTACTTGGTCATTGCGGTGCATATTGGGAGGAAGTTGATACAGAAGTGGGCCGAGTTTGTCACCCAAAATTTTGGCTCGGGTAATAAAATTTTCCACTGCCTCTTGGCTATTTTTGAGCCTCTTAATGTGGGTGATAAAACGGCTTACCTTTACCGCAAAGGTAAAATTGGGTGATGATGAGTCATACCAGGTAGTGAAGGCAGTCTCTGCAGGTAGCCGGTAAAACGTATTATTAAGTTCAACGGTGGTAAAATGGCTGGCATAGAATTCAAGCCATTTCGTCTTAGTCAGCGTTTTGGGGTAAAACCGCTCCTGCCAATGGTCATAATGCCAGCCTGAGGTACCAATATAATAATGCCACGACATTAACTCTTTCACCCGTATAAATCAGACCCAGGATTGAACCTCAGGTAGACCTTATTTCTTCGCGCATAAATCTAATATATGAGATGGCAAAGAGCAGGGCGGTTATTCCGCCAATGGTTGCCAGGTGGGGCCATATAGTTAGTAAACTCTGGCCCAGTGAAAGAGGTCCGGGCATCCACAGGGCACCAGAAGCGGTATAGAGTTGAAGTATTTCTCGCGCTGTCCTCGCCCCCGGAGCCAGGAGAACGGCTGCTGCCTCTCCAAAGAGCATAATCGGCGAAATACGTGACGCCGTGATTTGAACCCCGACGTTCTTGACCAACTCGGCTGTCGTTGGTGTTTGGCTCATAGGGGCCATTATATTGGCAGTTGAGACAGCAGCCATGGACATAAAGAAGGAAAAGAACATCCAAATTCCTAGCGAGCATATAGCTGAGGCAGCCACCGGCCGAAAATATACCGAGAATAGCATGGCTAAGCCCAGCCAAAAGGCGCCGTAAAGAATGCTCGTCCCCCAGAATAATAATAGCCGGGCAATTTCTTCGGAGCTTGGGGCAACTCCGAGCACTGCCAGTCCTATCGCTGACACAATCAGGACTGTGGTTGTCAGCATAATAGCTATAGTAACTACGCCAGCCAGGAACTTACCGTTGATAACCGCATCCCGGTAGATAGGTTGAGCCAAAAGCCGGCTCAGCGTTCCGCTGTTTTTCTCGCTATTGATGGCATCAAGACCGAGGACTATCCCGACTATAGGTACCAGGAATCTGGTAATGAACCAAATAAAGGAAGGCATATCTTGACCGGAAGTAGTAAAGAGGAAGAGGAAGACAAATCGTCCGAATCCATATTGAGCTGGCGTTTCTAGCTGTTGCCTAAGACTCTCTATAGCCCCAGAAGGCCCTAGGGTGGCAAATACCGAGACCAGCAATACCGTGATGAATAAGATTATTCCCCTCCAGCTAGTGAAGTGGTCAGCCAATTCTTTGTAGAATACAGTCATCAGTCCTTGCATACTAGGCCTCTCTAAAATACCTCCTGTAGATGTCCTCTAAAGCGTAGGTTTGAATTTTCATCTCTTCCAGTAATCCATTTGCGTCAACTATCGCCTTGGCTATTTGAGGTCTCAAGTCCTCTAAGCAGGCAATAAACAGTAGGTCTCCCGACCTTTCTACGCTGACCACACCGCTAACCCGCCTGATACATTCAACAAGCTCTGAAGTGGTTTCAGCTAGTTTAACCTCAATCCTAAGTCGTCCGCCACCTAAAGCCTCCCTGCCCAGTTGGTCTAGTAAGCCTTCAACTACTAATTTCCCGGCTACCAATATGCCGACACGGTTACAGATTCGCTGAACCTGGTATAGTTGGTGTGAGCACATGATAATGGTCATGTTTCTCTCTTTGGCTATGTTAGCTATCATGTCAAGCATTTGGACGATGCCCTCAGGGTCTATCCCCGATGTCGGTTCGTCTAGGATGGCAACCCTGGGCATTTTAACCAGTATGTCAGCAATTGCCAGGCGCTGCTTCATGCCTCGGGAAAACTGTCCCACCTGCTGGTCGGCTTTATCTGCCAGCCCAACAATCTCCAGTGACTCCTTTACTCTTTTCATCACCAGGTCTTCAGAAAGGCCGTTTAACCTGGCGGTATAGGCTAGGTTATAACTTGCCGTTAAATCCTCATAAAACCCTGCCTTTTCTGGGACATAGCCAGTGATGCGCTTAACCTTAAGTGGCTCCCTAGTAGAATTGTACCCATATATATGGGCGGTGCCAGAGGTTGGCTCAGTGAGTCCAAGCAGCATTAATATAGTGGTTGTTTTCCCAGCGCCGTTGGGACCAAGGAAGCCAAAGATATCACCTTCTTCTATACGGAGGTTCAGCTTGTCAACGACCGTTGTCTTATCGTAGTTTTTGGTCAAGTTTGCCGTCTCTACTACCACTTGTTTAGTCAACTTACTCACCGCCTGCCTAATCGCCGGAATAAAACTACCAGACCGGCTATAACCGCCACAGCAATGCCGATACCAGCCCCTCCCCAGATGGTTGGTGTTACCACCGTTACCCTCAGTTCCAGGGTATAAGTCGCCTTTTCGCTTAGAAACTTCAGCTGAACGGCATAGTCACCGGCTATCGTTTTAGCTGGTGGGGTTATGGTTACATCTACTTCCTGTTGAAGCCCCGGTTCCAGGGATTCTATATTGTAAGGGGTGAAGGTTACACTCCATTCCGCTGATTTGGTTGACGTAAATGTTATATTCTCAAGGGTTCCCGTACCGTAGTTCTCCAGGATGACGGTTATATGGTTGTCCTCGCCAGCCTTTGCCTCCATACTACGCAGTCCTGTGGCGGTAGAGACATACAACCCATAAGTAGGTGGTATCTCAGTTACTACCGCCGTAAGCTCAACGCTGTCCGTGAGTTCGCCTGAGCCTGCCCTGAATGTTGCCTTATATTCGCCCGGCTCGGGTAGCTCCCCTGGTGGCGGATTAAGTACCACGTTGACTTTATCCGGGTATGTCTTCCCCGGTTCCAGGGTGATGCTCTCTATCATGAATTCCCCATACGAAGGTTTAATTTCTCCAATCCACCCAACAGGTGCGGTGAGGTCAAGGTCAAATGCCCTGGATTCAGTGCCCTGATAGACCATTGAAATCTCAAACGTAAAGCTTTCACCTGAGACAGCGCGCATGATAGGGTAACGGGGAATAGTCTCAAACTTTGTTTCCGGCGGGGGCTCCTCCTGACTTGGCGGTAACGAAACTGAGCCATTAATACCTTCCTGGGCGGCAAGCGCAATCTGACTTCCCAGTAAGCCACTGAGCATGGCAAAGAGTAGGATGAGACAAAGAGCATAGCGAGTTAGTCTAATCATAAATTACCCCCCTTCTTGACAACCTGTTACTTTTTGATGGTTTCAAATTCGGTAAGTAGTATATCCCTTGTCAAGAATTAAATCAAGTTCTTATAGATTGAGCACCTATCTAAAATAGGCTATAATGCGGCAACTAGGATGCATTATATTGGCGTAGATATAATAGAAATAGCCCGCATTGAAAAGGCAATAGCCTGCTGGGGGGAGCGTTTCCTTCGTCGGGTATATACCGATTCCGAGCTTAGGCTGTGTGGCGATAGCTCTTCATCTCTGGCTGGTCGTTTTGCCGGTAAGGAGGCAGTGATAAAAGCATTAGGTGGGCGGAGCAAGGGCTTCAGCTGGAAGGAGATTGAGATACTGTCTGACCCTAGGGGCAAACCTTTGGTCCATCTTCACGGTAACACCCGGAATCAAGCCAACGCCCTGGGTTTAGACGATTTGGCTATCAGTCTCTCCGATTGTGAGAAATATGCCATTGCCTTTGTTGTTGGTGAAACAAGATAGAAAATCCCGATTTAAAGATGCAAGGAGGACATTTAAATGGGTTTAGCTAAACGGGCGGCTATAGCTTTTTTAGGCTTTCTCCTTTTCCTGTCGTTGTCAGTTCTTGGTCTGGCGTTTACGTTAAATCGTACTGTTCTCAATCCTGACTTCGCTATCTCTCAGCTAGATAGGCTGGATGTGCCATCACTGGCGGGAGAGAGGCTGATAGAGCGGATTCCGGAAGAAATGGGGTTTATGGCTGAGTATCTGGATGATATGATTACCGACCTCGAACCGTGGATAAACGAGCAGGTAAATGCTGCTGTTTATGCCGGCTATGATTACCTCTTGGGCAGGAGTCAACGCCTGAGTCTGGTAATTGATATGCAGCCGGTGAAGCAGAGTTTAAGAGACAGCCTGTGGCAAGCGTTCGTAGAGTCGCCACCGCCAGAACTTCAGGGAGTACCCCCAGCTTTGGCTGAGCAGTATTTTAACGAATTTTATTATGAGTTTTCTGAGCAGATACCACCGACTATTGAGATTGATGAAAGCCTGCTAGGCCCAGAGGTTATGGGGACCCTTGAGCAGGTAAGGCATTATATTGGCTATCTGCAAATTGCCTACCGGGTGGCGATTGGGGCTACCATTGCCATAATTGTGGGGCTTGTTTTTCTCTATCGGCAGGTGAAGGGCGCTACCCGTGCCATAGGCATACCCTGCTTAATCTGCGGCATTTCTACCTATGTCAGCACGGTGGTTATCAAGTATTTTGTCGGGAGGCAAATAGTGCCGGTTGGTCTCCCCGCCCAGCTCCAAGCCTGGCTACCACGGTTCATTAATGACGCTCTAGCCCCGATGCAGATGTTTGGCATTGGCCTTATGGTGGCGGGCACGACCTTACTTATTGTCTCTTTTGTGTATAAGCGGCGCCAGCCTTCAGCTTATCAGGGGTAGCTGGCTAAACCTTTTGACCCTAGCTAGGTGAGGTGATAGAATTAAAGTAAGTTAATTACCGGCTAAGGAGGCCAAAGGATGTCAGGGCATTCTAAGTGGTCTTCAATCAAGCATCAAAAGGGGGTAGCTGATGCCAGGCGGGGGCAACTGTTTACCAAGTTGACCCGGGAGATTATAGTAGCTGTCCGCCAGGGGGGTAGTAACCCGGAGGCAAATTTTCGGCTACGCTTAGCTATTCAGAAGGCTCGTGACAACAGCATGCCCTCAGAGAATATAGACCGGGCAATCAAGCGTGGCAGCGGCACCTTGGAGGGGGCAGGTCTGGTAGAGATGGTTCTCGAGGGCTATGGTCCCAGCGGGGCGGCTATCTTGGTCCAGGCACAAACTGATAACCGCAATCGGACACTGCAGGATATTCGCAATATATTCTCCCGTCACGGTGGTAACCTGGGGGAGAGTGGTTGTGTCGCCTGGCTTTTCGATTCCAAGGGATTGATTACCATCAGGACTAATAAACTAGACACTGAGAAATTAGCTCTAGAGGCTATTGATGCCGGTGCCGAGGATGTTACCTTTGAGAGTAATTTTGTTGCCATTTATACCAGGCCTGAGGAGCTTGAGATGGTCAGGAGGGCACTTGAGAAGAAAAGCGTGCCTCTAACCTCGGCTGAGCTATCTATAGTGCCCAAGACTATGATTGAGCTTGAGGAAAAAGCGGCGTTACAAACACTAAAGCTGCTGGACAAGCTAGAAGAGCTGGACGAAGTACAGCGTGTGTCCAGTAATGTTAATTTTACCGATTCTGTCCTAGAAAAATATCAATCGCAGACCTAAAAGGATGAGGATTTTAGGCATTGACCCAGGCACAGTAACCATGGGCTACGGGGTAGTAGATGGTAGCGATGATGAAATAGCTCTGGTTGAATGTGGTGTGTTGGATTGTCCGGTGCGCTCCCCAATTGGGGAGCGCTTGAGTTATTTATATGGTGAGCTTGGGCAGATTATCTTGCGCTGTCAGCCTGATGTCGTGGCTGTTGAGCAGCCTTTTGTGGCTAAAAATGTGAGGTCGACGCTGGCCATAGGTAAGGCTCAGGCAGTGGCTATACTGGCAGCCGCCAACCGGGGGCTCCCGTCCTATGAGTATACCCCGGCTCAAGTAAAGCAGATGGTGGCTAATTACGGAGCCGGTTCCAAGGAGCAGGTTCAGGAGATGGTCAGGCTCCAGCTTGGTCTATCCGAGGTGCCTCAGCCATCCGATGCCGCTGATGCCCTGGCGGTAGCTATCTGCCACTGGCGCGAGACATATCTAAGCAATCTGTTGGCTAAGCAGTGAAATGATAGCTGGTCTCCACGGCAAATTAGAGTCGCTAAGTAGAGATTGGGCGATTATAAATGTTAATGGCATCGGCTTTCAGGTATATATGCCGACCTCTACCCTGAGTTCATTGGGTAAAATCGGCGATGAGGTCCATCTCCATACTCATCTTCATCTTAGAGAAGACAATGTCACCATCTACGGCTTTGCCTCGGTTGATGAGCTGAGGCTGTTTCAAACCCTGCTCGGTGTCTCTGGGCTGGGTCCCAAGCTAGCTCTGGCAATGCTGTCGGCGATGAGCTTGGACAAGCTGACCATGGCTATTGCCACCGGCAGCACCGACCTGCTGAAGGTAGTTCCGGGAATAGGTAAGAAAACGGCTGACCGCATTATTTTAGAGCTTAAGGACAAGATAGCCGCTGGCTGGGTAACCACCCCGGCGGTGCAACTAGCCGAGGCAAATACTGAGGTGTTAGCTGCCCTGACCTCTCTGGGCTATTCGGTTGCTGAAGCCACCCGTGCCGTAGCCACCCTCCCCCCGTCCTCAGACCTCAGCCTTGAGGAAAAGATTAAGCTGGCGCTGCAGTATTTTACTAGCAAATAAAGGAGGGGTAGTGTGGACATTCCGTATATTATAATAATTTGTGTCTTAGTTGTCGGAATTTTGATATTAGCCCTTAGACCGAGACGGGTAAGAGTCCCTGATATAGAAGAGCTGGAGACTAAGCTCAGGTTTGCTCTGGCTTCGGCGAGCTCAGTCCAGGAAATCCGGAGCATCCTGGAGGGCTTACCTCACGACCTTCTGGAATCAATAACCCGCAGTCTGGGCAAGAGGACGGGGAAGC
>CAYQQD010000015.1:0-15040 GCA_964419575.1 uncultured Dehalococcoidales bacterium
TTGTTGTTGGCCCGGAACTCAAACTTCACCAATGTGGTTTACCCCGACGGATGGCTCTGGAGTTATTTAAACCATTTATCGTGCGCCAACTGATAGAGCAAGGCCTTGCCTACAGTGAAAAGGCTGCCCGACGGCTGGTGGCGAGAGCTAAGCCAGAGGTATACGATATCCTAGAGGAAGTGGTCAAAGAACGGCCGGTGTTGCTTAACCGAGCTCCTACCCTGCACCGACTTAGCATTCAGGCTTTCGAGCCGGTGCTCATCGATGGTAGCGCTATCCAGCTCCACCCTCTAGTCTGTGCTGCGTTTAATGCTGATTTTGATGGTGACCAGATGGCAGTTCACATCCCCTTGTCTAGAGCCGCAGTCAAAGGGGCTAGAGAGATGATGCTCAGCATCCACAATATGCTGCTACCAAGCTGTGGTGAGCCAATAGTAACCCCAACCCTGGATATGGTTCTCGGTTGCTACTACTTAACCACCATCAGACCGGGAGCCAAGGGGGAAGGCACAATCTTTGGCAGTTTTGAAAAGGCAAGGCTGGCCTACGAAGTTGGCGCTATTGACCTTAGAGCCGAGATTGAGGTCAGGGACCAGAAAAATGGTGGGCTGAGGGTTAAGACCAGTGCCGGTCGCATCATCTTCAACGAAGTTCTGCCCCCGGAGCTAGGCTTCTACAACAAAATAATTGATAAGTCAATCCTAAAGCAAATAGTAACCGATTGCTATAAGCTACTAAGTAATGAAGATATGGCGGTATTACTGGATAACCTCAAACAACTGGGTTTCCATTATGCCACTAAATCAGGGGCTACCATCGCTATGAGCGACATTGAGGTCCCCCGGAGCAAACCCAAACTAATAGAAGAGGCTGAGGAAAGGGCAACTATTATTGAAAACCAATACCACCGCGGCTTAATCACCGAGGACGAAAGGTATAGCGGTGTCGTCGGAGTATGGACCGAGACTACCGACAGGATTACTGATACCATTTCTGATACCCTTGACCGCTACGGTGATATTTACATGATGGCAACCTCAGGGGCAAAGGGTAATATTTCCCAGATTAGGCAGCTGGCAGGTATGCGGGGCTTAATGACTAATCCTTCAGGGAAGATAATTGACTTCCCTATCAGGTCAAGCCTTCGTGAGGGGCTAAGTGTCCTGGAATACTTTATCTCCACCCATGGCGCCCGCAAGGGATTAGCCGATACCGCCTTGAGAACATCGGAGAGTGGTTATCTCACCAGACGCCTCATTGATGTTGCCCAAGATGTTATTATCCGCCAGGAGGACTGTGGTACTACTGAAGGTATATGGCTTTCTGAACCAGAAGAAAAGGAGCTACTACCGTCGCTTACCGAGCGAATAATCGGTCGATTGGCAGCTAGTAAAGTGGTTGACCCCAATACTGGAGAAACCATCGTTAACCGTAATGAGGAAATCGATGAGCAGAAGGCAAAAGAAATTATTGCTGCCGGGATAACTAAAGTTCATGTCAGGTCTCCCCTTACCTGCCAATCTAGGCAGGGTGCTTGCCAGCGGTGCTACAGCAGGGACTTGGCTCGTGGGCAATTGGTTGACCTTAACACAGCAGTAGGCATAATTGCTGCTCAGAGCATTGGCGAGCCGGGTACCCAGCTAACTCTACGCACCTTCCATACCGGCGGCGTGGTCGGACTTGATATTACCAGCGGTCTACCCAGGGTGGAAGAACTCTTTGAGGCAAGACCACCTAAGATCCAAGCCCTCATCTCCGAAATCGATGGGGTGGCTGAGGTGATTCAAAGTGAGGAGGGGAAAAAGATTAAAGTTACCAGTTCTGAGGTATTCCGTGATGAGTATTCACTGCCCCCTGGCTGGCAGGTTTTGGTGGATAACGGGCAATGGGTAGATATAGGAGCAGTATTAGCCACTCCACCTGAGGTTGAAGCTACACCCGAGTCAGTAGCCCTAACCACGGAAACTCAACCTATCCTAGCTCGTGTCAGCGGTGAGGTAGTTATTGAAGATGAGCAGCTGTCTATCAAATACGAGGAGGAAGAGGCGAGGGAGTATGTTATTCCAGCTGCCACTCGTATTCTGGTTCAAGATGGAGACCTAATCAAGGCAGGGCAACAGCTTACCGACGGCTCTATCAACCCTCAGGATATACTGCATATCCTCGGTAAAGAGGCAGTCCAGCGATATCTGGTAGACGAGGTACAGAAGGTGTACCGCTCCCAGGGGGTAAACATAAACGATAAGCATATTGAAATTATCGTCCATCAGATGCTGACTAAGGTCTGTATTGATTCCTCGGGTGATACCGAGCTAGTGCCCGGGGAACTAATAGACCGGTTCCGTTATGAAGATATTAATGCCAAGGTACTGGCTGAGGGGGGTGAGCCGGCTACCGCCCATATTGTATTACTAGGTATAACCCGAGCCTCACTGAACACTGACAGCTGGCTAGCCGCCGCCTCCTTCCAAGAGACCACCAGAGTGCTTACTGAAGCCTCTGTCTGTGGCAAGATAGATAGGCTGGTTGGGCTTAAGGAAAATGTAATTATTGGTAAGCTGATCCCAGCCCGCTACCCGGCGTATCAGGAGGTGCCAGAGTTGGAAGCTGGTAAAGAAGAGGAGGAGCTAGCTATCTAGGTCTTCCTGCATTACAGTTTGACTACCTTAATAGAGCCGCTCTATTCAAACCAGGGCGGCTCTATTTTATACCGGGCAAAGAGCTAACTCGAGCCAAGATGTGCTATAATAGGGTCGTTTATCAAGGGGGTGAGGTTAAAATAGAACGCATTACATCAGGTAAACGCAGCGCTGATGACATATCACTCGATACCAGCCTTCGACCCCGGCGCCTTAATGAATTCGTTGGTCAAACCAGAATCAAGGACAATTTGAATATAGCCATGACCGCCGCCAAAGGCAGGGGCGAAGCATTAGACCACATACTGCTCTATGGTCCGCCTGGTCTGGGCAAAACTACTCTGGCTTACATCATAGGGGTTGAGATGGGGGTCAACATCAAGAATACCTCAGGTCCGGCAGTAGAACGCACCGGAGACCTAGCCGCTATCTTAACCAACCTCCGTAATCAGGACGTACTGTTTATCGATGAAATCCACCGCCTCAATCGGGCAGTAGAAGAGATTCTATACCCGGCTATGGAAGACTTTGCCCTAAACATTATTATCGGTAAAGGTCCCGGTGCCAAGAGCCTACGAATAAACCTGCCCCAATTTACCCTCATCGGCGCCACTACCCGCTTTGCCCTGCTTAGCCCGCCCCTCCGAGACCGATTTGGTGCCGTCTACCGCCTCGATTTCTATGACCAGGCGTCTATTGAAACCATCCTCAAACGCTCGGCACGCATTCTTCAGGTAAAAGCTGAAGCTAAGGGACTGCAGGAGATAGCCTGCCGGGCTAGAGGCACACCCCGTGTGGCTAACCGGCTACTCAAAAGAGTCAGAGACTATGCCCAGGTGATGGCAGATAGTATAGTCACCCATTCAGTGGCGGTTGAGGCACTAAATAAGCTTGAAATCGACCATATCGGCTTGGATGAGATAGACCTTAAGTTGCTACATACCATCATTGACAAGTTTAACGGTGGTCCGGTGGGACTGGATACCATTGCCGCCTCAATCAGCGAGGAAGCCGATACCATCATGGAGGTCTATGAGCCCTATCTTTTACAATTAGGCTTCCTTGAGCGAACCCCTCGTGGCCGATTAGCCACCCCACTGGCTTACCAACACCTCGGCCTACCCTATAATAAGGGAAAACCTCCTCAGCCAACCCTATGGCAAAATGAGCAGTAGAATTTGGCTTCTAGCTATTAGCCTTCTTTTTCTGCCCCTGTTATGGGCAAAACCAAGAGGGAACCTGCTACCGAGGTTCCCTCTACTATATAGTTGCTCCCTCTATTAGATGGGTCATTCAGCCGCTACCGGCGCGAACACCAACTTGGCTAGCATCTCCTCCTCATCATAAACGGCGCGTACTCTCTGTCCCACCTCCAGCCCGGGAATGCCACGCAGGATAAAGCGAGTTCTCTCATTGTAGCTCAAGATAATCTCACCATCTTCATCAGTCGGGTCTATGGTAATAGTCTTGTTTTCCGTGGAAATATTGGTAATCGTACCCACAACGCGCCCATAGCCGATTGGCTCAATAATAATGACCAGTTTAGCCAAGGGGTTACCATCCCCCGGTACCGCCCGCACCAACACATGACTGCCAACGGTAATATCATCAAAAGTAGCCTCTTCGCCAAAGGGACGAAGCCATCCTATAAGCCCTAGCTCTTCCTCAGCCTGTTGCTTCAGCTCCAGTTGGTGTCTGACTAAGCCGGGGACACGCCAGGATGCCACCGCTTTAAATAGTGAGCCAACCCTTCCGACAAAGGAGCGAAGCCACTTATTAAGCCCTGGCCTTTCTTGGCTCTCCTGGACTAATTCCATTAGGCGTTGGGCTGGAGGGACTGCTCTCGCCGGGATTAGTGCTTCATAGTATTGAGTTTCGCTGTCAACCGATACCGTAACCTCCCACAAGCCAGACTGAACGACAAAAGTTTGCTGACTGGCATCAATTTCAACTACTTCACCCATCAATAACGCAGGTGACATATGGCTTGCCCGAGGCGGTGCCCAATCGGGAGGAGCTGCCAGCGCTGGTGAGGCTAGACCAAAGACCAAACTGAGAGCCAGTGCCGATACCACAACTATCTTTAATGCTTTCATCGTTTATCCCCCGGCAATCTACTTCTGTCTCACTATCTTTATTGCCCCAAATTTGTCTTCGCTAGTCCAGAATAGCATAGGTTATCTGAACGGTAAGGGTAATCTCCATCTCTCCCGGGCTGATTGGTGGTGGCGGCGCTGGTGCTGGTGCCATTCCCGCCTCGTAGTATACCCGCGGGTACTCAGGGGATGGCCAATAACTACTTTCAGAAATATAGATTGGCTTGCCCAGCCCGACCCCGGCTAGCTCGGCTAGTTTTTCAGCTTTAGCTTTAGCATCAGCCATTGCCTCTTCCCTCGCCTCTTCCAGATAGACTGATGGGTCGTCTATAGAAAAGCTTATGTTATCAATTCGGGTGAGGTCTCCCCCAGCTAAGGCTACAGCATCAATGATGATACCAGCATTGTCTACATCCCTTATCTTGGCGGTCACCATATTGGTTACCTGGTAGCCAATTACAACCTCTTCACCCATTAACTCGTCCCACCTGGTTACTTTATTAATGCTGAAATACTGGGTCTTGATATCCTTCTCAGCTACGCCGTTATCCTCTAGCGCTGTCATCACCCTGTTCATAGCTTCAGAGGCTTGGGCCTGAGCCTCAGCTACCGTTGCCTCTTGGGCAGCAATGCCCAAACTTAAGATGGCGAGGTCAGGAACCGCCGTCACCTTACCTTCCCCACTGACCCAAATCCCCTCCTGCTGACCAAGGTCGACCCGCAGAGACGACCCAGGGCCCAACCCTACACCGCCGGGACCCGGGGCGCCAGCATAGCAGCCAGTCAAAACGATTACTGGGAATACCACTGCCGCCAGACCTACAATCAATAACCACTTCTTTTTCATTTCCTACCTCCTTTTAAAAGTTTCCTTTCACTAAGAATATAACGGAAAAGTTGCCATCTAGTTAGTTATCGGGGGTAATTTTTAGACTACTCCAGAGCGGCAAGGGCTCTTTCATAGCCAATTTCTGAAACAAAAATCGCCCGGCGCAGAGCAGCCTTTGCTGATGGTGGTGCTTCCTTTAACTCGGCGCGGAGAGCAGCCGGATTAGTAGCTGCACAATGTGTCACAAGCCTCCTCAATTCAGCCCGGCTTTTACCTTGAGCACCGACATCTTCCTCAACCGGTGCCTCCTCCGCCGGCGCCGGTGCTGGTGGCAGTGCCTCCTCCGCTGGTGCAGGTACTGGTGCCAGCATCACCTTCGGGGCCTCACCTTCCTCCTCGGCCAAGGCTAATTCTGCCAGCATTTCCAAGCGCTCATCCAGGCGCTGGGTAATGAGCTCTACTCGCTGGACATCACCCCTGCTTGCCATACAGATTATCTCGGCAACCCTCCTATCCGCCAGCACAGCGCATAATCTCGCCTTACCGATATCGGAGGGGGTTAGTGTCAGCTGCACTTGCTCAGCAGCCAGCTTCACCGGGTAAAGGGGACTATCGGGCATGCTGTTACTAGCTGCCACCGCGGTGCCACCTCCGGCTAATAGGAGAATACTGGCTACCATTAACACCACTGACCACCGCCGCCTCAAGCCGAACAGGGGTTGGCGTTTCTTAGTCGTCTCTGCCTGGAGTGCCGAATGAAACTGGTATCTGGCTCTAGCCTTAAACTCGGAGCGGGGCAGAATGGCTGACGCCTTGCTGACAGCCTGAGCCATCTTAAGCAGGGGCTCAAGCTGGGCTGCCTGCTCAGGGTAGCTCTGAAGACACTGCTCCAAAGTCTCGCCCCCAGCCAGTCTATCTAGACATTCATCCAGGATATTTTCAAATTCTCTATTCTTCATCCTATGCCACCGAAAATGATTTGCGCAGGGCGACAATAGCGCTATGCTGTAACGCCTTTACCGCCCCTTCACTCTTGCCCATAATCTTGGCTACTTGGGCAACCGACAGCTCACCGGCAAAGCGAAGGGAGATTACCTCCTGCTGTGCCGGTGTCAGTTTGCCGGTTGCGGCTGCTAACCGCTCAATATCTAGCCTCAGCTCGGCTATTTGTTGTGGGTCATAATCGCCGGCGACTAGAGACTCGTCTAGAGGAGCTGTAGCCCGCTTTGCTTTCCTTCTCAGGTAGTCAACTACCTGGTTGTGGGCAATACGGAACAGCCAGGCAGAAAAGGGAATACCTCTCCACTTGAAAGAAGAGATAGCCTTGATGGCATTGAGAAAGACCTGCTGAGTAATATCCTCAGCCTCCATCCTATCTCCTATCCTGAGAGTTACATAGCGATAGATTCGGTCAAAATACTCTTCATACAATTGGGCAAAAGCCTGTTCATCACGCTGTTGTGCTCGTCGAACGAGGCTCTCCTCATTTTGCACCTGACAACCCCCCGCCGTTCACCGGCAAATATGGCGTTATCCTGTGCACTAAGTATAACGAAACAGACGAGAAAAAGATAGTTTATAAGCCTAGTAATGTGCTATGATACAACGAAGCACATTCTTTTCCGAAATAAAAAGGGTATGAATGCCATGGTCAGCTCGTGAGCTCCACCGACTTCATACCCCATGTAAATGGCGCAAGTTTTAGTGCAGTTTACTCCTCACTCCCCTCCTCTCCAGCAACCTCTAAAGGTGGGGCTTCCTCTGAGATGTCCTCTATTTTGAGCCAGCCGTTAAGCATAGCTAATACCACAGCGTGGGCACGGTCATTAGCGTCTAGCTTTCTCCGAATAGAGTAAATGTGATTCTTGACGGTGTGTTTACTGAGGCAAAGGCTGCCAGCGATCCTTTTGTTCGATTGCCCTCTGGCAACCTGCGTTAATATTTCCGTCTCCCGAGTGCTAAGTGGTGAAACGCTATTCGTACCAGCCTCACGCAGCCTAGGAAGCATATTCAACAACCGGGTTGTCTTCTCAGCGATACTCGACTCCTCCAGTGAGCTATCATTCGTTAGATGCCCTTCGCGTCCCGTCTTAAGGACATGCTTAAGCATTAGCACCATCTCCTCGCGGTCGACCACCATAAGGTATAGGTGCTTCCCCATCTTGGCGGAACTCGATTGCCCATTCCCATTACTGCGCTCCAAAATCGCCATTTTTCTAACTCCCTAGGATTTGGATATGTGCTGTCAACTTCTCGCCCTCGTCCTGATATACCCGAATATAGCTAGATATACCCACCAGGTTAGAGACTACAGAAGTATTGGTTGGCTTGGCAAGTGATATTGTTCTATACGTCAGTTCTATCGCTCATTGGTTTTACTGACCACCTCTCTTCTGTTTCAGCAATCTCTCCAAGTGAGGTTTGCCCTTAAATATCACTCCAACGGCTCTAGGCATGCTCTCCATAAAATGTGTTACAATAATTCTAAGATTAAAACTTTCTTCGAGGGTAAAGGCTTGTCTTATTATGTGCGTCTAATGTGCAAGGAAGACATTGCCCAAATCACTGATATTGACCGTGAAGCCTTTCCTAACGAGTGGCCCCCAGTGGACTACGAGCGGGAGTTACATAACTGGCTAGCTCGTTATATTGTAGCTTGTGACGATAGTGAAACGGGAGTGGAGCCCGAGATAACAGTTGCCCCCAAGAAAGGCTTCTCCAAGCTGGCATCCAGGGTGAGACAATGGTTTAACTACGAGCCCGCTTTCGGCAGTGGGCTGCCTCCTTCAGGCAGGCAATACATCCTCGGATTTGCCGGCTTCTGGGTTATGGCTGACGAAGCTCATATAACTAATATCGCGGTGCGGGAAATCCACCGCCGCCGAGGGATCGGCGAGCTACTACTTATGTCCATGATCGACCTAGCTACCGGGCTAAATGCCAGTAAACTCACCCTAGAGGTGCGCGCTTCTAACATTGCTGCCCAGAGCCTGTATTACAAATACGGTTTTTCCCAAGTAGGTCTACGCCGTGGCTACTACACAGACAATAAAGAAGATGCTATATTGATGTCCGTTGAAGATATTACTTCAGCCTCATTCCAGTCACGCCTAAACCAGTTAAAGAAAGCCCACTCTCAAAAATGGGGAATTGCCGTCTACCAAGTTGCCCGATAGTTACTGACCCCACCAGAGTTCTACCAACCAACCTCAGCCCTACGCTCTTGACATTAGGCGAATTGTATTTTATATTTACGAAAACATAAAGGTGGTGCTTTCTTAAAAAGCCTCGTTTCAAATAGTTAGGAGTTGCCGAGATGCCACCGATAAGTTTTGACCAATTAGCCGTAGGGTATGAGTTTCCATCAACCAGTTATGAGTTGAGCAAGTCAGTTATTGGCAAGTATCTGGAAGCGGTGGGGGGGCAAAAAGATTTCCTGACCTCGGGGATTGTTCCCCCTCTGGCTATAGCTGCTTACGCTATGACCGCACTGTCACAGTCATTCTCGGTGCCAAAGGGCGCGATACACGCTGCCCAGGAGCTCGAGTTCTTGAAGTCAGTACCCATCGGCACCACCATAAGCTGTAGCGGCAAGGTAGTCCAAAAAGTGCAGCGGGGTCAATTGTATCTGCTGGTACTTGAAATCAACGCCGTGAACCAAAACAAGGAAAAGGTCCTGTCTGGCAAAGCTACCGTAGCCGTGCCAGTTTAAAAGTTTGGGAAAGGAATACCTGATTTGGCCCAGAAACCGAGACTATCAGATATACACCAAGGAGATAGCTTACCTTCGGTAGTAAAGCACATTACCCAGCGGGGGATTAACCTGTATGCCGAGGCAAGCGGAGATTTTAACCCCATCCATGTAGATGAGACCTTTGCCGCTCAAACTCCCCTTGGTGGCACCATAGCCCATGGTATGCTCATTCTCGCCTATATCTCGGAAATGATGACCGAGGCTTTTGGCAAAAGCTGGGTTGAGGGGGGAAAACTTTCGGTACGGTTTAAAGCACCAGCCCGACCCAACGATACCATAACTACCAGTGGCAAGATTGATTCCATTGAGCATAAAGAGGGTGTCACCTACATCAACTGCAGCGTAGAGAGCTGCAACCAAAAGGGAGAAACGGTGATTACCGGTGGGGCAGTGGTTAAGCTTTAGCCAATACTAGAGGGGAAGGAGGTTCTTAATGGCAATTGCCAACCGGAGAGTAAGGATAGCCATAGATGCTATGGGTGGTGATTATGCCCCCAGTGAGATAGTCAAGGGTGCAGTTGAGGCTGCTGAGAAAAGCAATATCGAGGTTACCCTAGTTGGTCCTACCAATATTGTAGAATCTGAGCTGGCCAAATATAATATCTCCCATTTACCCATCCGTTGTGTCAACGCCGACGACTTTATTAAAGAGGAAGAACACCCGGCTCTGGCGGTTCGCCGCCGGCCTAATTCCTCCATAGCTGTAGCCACCAAGTTGGTCAAGGCAAGGGAGACAGATGCCCTGGTGGCGGCTACCTCTACCGGGGCAGTGGTTACCAGTGCCATACAGTATCTGGGTATGGTAGATGGGATAGACCGTCCGGTACTGGGCGGGGTTCTTTCCAATATTGCCCCAAATACGATAATAATGGACTTAGGCGTCAATGTTGATTGTAAGCCAGAGCATCTGGTGAACTTTGCTATCATAGGTTCGGTTTACGCCAGGATGTTCCTGAATATTGCCAATCCTACGGTAGGTCTGCTAAATATTGGTAAAGAGGAGGGCAAGGGCAATCAGTTAGCTCGGGAGACCTACCCTCTTCTACAAAAGAGCGGGTTAAACTTCATCGGCAATGTAGAAGGCAGCGGAATCCTTACCGGACAAGCTAACGTTATTGTCTGTGACGCCTTTGTTGGCAATGCCATTTTTAAATTTAGTGAGAGTGGAGCCGAAATTGTGGGCAAATATTTCAAAAATAAGGTGAAGCGATACCCAATAATAAGCCGCCTATTAAAGGGCAGGGTTAAGGGTCTGATAGAATCACTTTCCCTGCCTGATAGTGTCGGCGGCGGTCTCATCTGGGGGGTCGATGGCATCGTGCTGAAAATACACGGGCATAGTCGAGCTCCAGATGTTGCTATAAAAGTAGCTCAAGCTAAGATGGCGGTGGAGAGGGATGTGGTGAGCTACTTAAAACTAGAGCTAGCTAAGATTAAAAAACACATCAACTTGTGAAAGGAGCTATTATGTCGGCTGTTGAAGAAACCATTAAAGATATCGTGGTTAAGATTGTGCATTGCGACCGGGAAGTTCTTACCCCAACCGCTACCTTCAAAGACATGAAAGCTGACTCCCTAGATATGGTTCAAGTCCTTGTCGCCTTAGAGGACGAATTTGGTATTGAAATTCCTGACGAGGACGCCCAGAAATTCCAAAGTTTTGGTGATTTTGTTGCCTATATGGAAGCTCGCGTAGCCGAAAAGAAAAAGTAATGCTTAAAGGTAAGGTAGCGTTAGTAACTGGTAGTTCTCGTGGCATCGGTAGAGCTATAGCCCTCAAACTAGCTGAGCAGGGGGCTAATGTCGTTGTTAATTTCTTCCGCCGTCGCCAAGCTGCAGAACAAACGGCTAAGGATATTGAAAGTCTGGGGGTAACTGCCAAGGTTATCAAGGCTAATGTTGGCGACCCAGAAAAGGTTAACGAGATGTTTGATATTATCGCTAGCAGCTTTGGTCAGCTTGATATACTCATTAATAATGCCGCCTCGGGTTTACCACGTTCCGCCCTAGACCTGGATACCAAAGGCTGGGACTGGACTATGGACATTAATGCTAAGGCTTTCCTGCTTTGCACTCAGCGGGCGGTTAAGCTTATGGAGGGGAGGGATGGTAAGATAGTTACCGTCTCCAGCCTAGGTTCGCACCTAGTATTGCCAGGTTATACCGCAATCGGGGTATCTAAGGCTGCCCTTGAGGCTCTGACTCGCTATCTAGCCATAGAGCTAGCCGCTAAAGGCATCTGTGTTAACGCCGTAGCGGCTTCGCTTGTTGCCACCGAAGCCGGCATGCTTTACGCCAGGATAGCCAAAGAGCAATTAGGAGAGTCGTTTGCGTGGCAAACGACACCGGCAGGTAGACTGGTAACCCCTGAAGATATCGCCAATGTGGTAGCCTTTTTGTGCAGTGAGGAGGCTTTTATGATAAGAGGACAGATAATCATCGTTGACGGAGGTACTTCACTAGTACCTTTTGGTCTTATGAGTAAAGGAGGAGGATGTTGGACAAGCAACGAGTAGTAGTTACCGGGATGGGCGTTATTTGCCCCCTGGGGTTAAATATAGACGAGTTCTGGGCAGGATTGGTAGCTGGAAAATCAGGCATTGATTATATTACATGTTTTGACGCCAGTAACTACCCAGTAAAAGTAGCCGCTGAGGTAAAGGGCTTCGACCCAACAAAATATATGGATATAAAGACCGTTGAACGCACTCGTAGGCCTGTACACTTCGCCATCCCTGCGGTCAAGGAGGCAATGCAATCAGCTAGGCTAGATATGACTAAGGAGCAGCCAGAGCGAGTAGGTGTTATTACTTCCTATATGCTGGAATGTGAGTTTATCGCCAGCGGGTGGGAAACGCTTCAGCAGCGGGGCCCAAGAAGGGTAGACCCGCTATTTTTCACCAAGGCAGCCCCTAGTGTAGTATCCCTACACGTCGCACTGTTAATCGGGGCTAAAGGACCTAACACCAGTGTCAACAGCCTCTGTGCCAGTGGCGCTGATGCTATAGGGACTTGCCTAAATTTCATCCGCTTAGGCTATGCTGATGTCATGATAGCCGCTCCGTCTGATGCTTCACTAGAAGCGATGACCATAGCCGCGATGAGCCGGGTGGGGGCTCTATCCCAGGAGCCAGACCCCAACAAGGCTTGCCGACCCTTTGACCTCAACCGTAGTGGCTTTGTCTATGGAGAAGGGACAGGGATAATGATATTAGAATCCTACGAGCATGCTAAGCGGCGAGGGGCACCAATCCTAGCTGAGCTGGCTGGGGCAGCCTGGACATATGACGCCCATGATATAACCGCCCCCCACCCTGTTGCCGAAGCTATAGCGATGAGAACCGCCCTCCAAGATGCCGGGGTAAAACCAGAAGAGGTTGATTATATCAATGCCCACGGCACCGCTACCAAGCTAAATGATGTCTGCGAAACTAAAGCCATCAAAATGGTTTTCGGCGACAGGGCATATAAAATCCCGATAAGCTCCAATAAGTCTATGTTCGGGCACCTAATAACCGCCGGCGGGGCTGTCGAAGCCATTGCTGCGGTATTAACCATAATGAACGGGATTATCCCACCAACTATACACTATGAGACCCCTGACCCAGAGTGTGATTTGGACTATGTGCCCAACGTGGCACGCCAGGCACGGGTAAATGTCTGCTTGAAGAACAGTTTTGGTCTTGGCGGGCAAAATTGCTGCCTGGTTTTCAAACGCTTTAAGGGAGAATAGTAATATGTCTCTAGAATTTGAAGGTAAGGTGGCGCTGGTAACCGGCGCCGCTCGGGGCATTGGTAGAGCCATTGCTCTCAAACTGTCAAGCCTCGGGGCTAAAGTGGCGATTAACGATGTATCAAAAGAGACCGCCAGTAGCGTAGTTGACACTATAACAAGCCAGGGCGGAGAAGCCATTGCCGTGGAAGCCGATGTAAGAGATAGCGAATCGGTAAAAGCTATGGTGCAGGAAGTGACTGACAAGTGGGGTAAGATTGATATTTTAGTAAACAATGCCGGCATTAACCGAGATACCCTGTTACTAAGGATGTCCGATGAAGCCTGGGATGATGTCATTGATACTAATTTAAGGGGAACGTATACCTGCACCAAGTTTGCCCTGCGGTCGATGATGAAGCAGCGATGGGGACGCATCATCAGCATTGCCTCTATCGCCGCAATACTAGGCAACGTCGGTCAGACCAATTACGCTGCTTCCAAAGCTGGCATCATCGCCTTTACTAAAAGCATAGCCAGAGAAGTAGGCTCACTGAATATAACCGCCAATGCCATAGCCCCGGGCTTCATCCTGACTGAGATGACCGAGAGGCTACCTCAAGAAAGGAAGGACTTTATCCTAAAGATGATTTCACTCCAGCGCTTCGGCAAACCAGAGGAAGTCGCCGAGCTGGTAGCCTTCTTAGCCAGCGACCGAGCCAGCTATATCACCGGGCAGGTTATTGGTATCGATGGGGGGATATAACCCCCCATCGATTTACCATAAGCGTCTCAGTCTTCAGCCCACCAGCTAAGGATGAGGCTCCCCGGTCCTACATGCCTGCCGACTACACACAAGGTTTTGGTAACATAAAGCTCAACGCATTGAAGCTGTGAGGAGACCTGTTTTTTTAGCTTCTCGGCTTCATCAGGCGCATTGATGTGTTCTACCACCACATGAAGCTTCTTGTCCCGGCATCTCTCCTTCATTATCTCCAGCAAGCCTTCCACCGCCTTCTTTTTGGTTCCATACCTGGCTAGAGGGGCATGTATCTTTCCAGCAGAAGCATCTGTCTCCAGAAGCGCCCTGGTGCTGACCTTAGCCTCCGCCCAGGCACGACCGTCAAGTATCCTGCCGCCACTGGCTAGGTATTCAAGACTATCAGCTACGATAATATACTTGACCCTGGGTATCATACTGTTAGCCACTGCAACTACCTCGGCGAAGCTCTTGCTAGCAGCCGCTGCCCTGGCGGCTTCTAAGGTAATAAGCATCTGGGCGCCACAAGCGGTGCCAGAATCAATTACCTCAATCTTGATATTGGGTAGCTCTTCCTGAAGCATTTGTTTAGCCGCTAACGCTGCTTTTGATGACATACCAAGCCTCACACTGTGACTAATATATACAATACCATCCGACTTCTGGCTTAGCTCCCGGCATGCTTCCAGAAACTCGCCTGCGGAGATAGACGAAGACGTAGGCAGCTTCTCTTGCTCCGTTATTTGCAGCAATTTCTGGTAATATTCAGGTAGGTTTATCTCGTTTTCGCGATAGAGCTTGCCATCGATAACAATGCCCATAGGCACTATTTTGATATCGTATTTATCAGCCACCCCTTGAGGCATCGCGGTAATGGTATCAGTCATAACCGCTACTTTTTTCACTTTTGCCTCCTTTTCCATAAAACCTTATTAGCCAGCCCTAAGCTGGCTGTATTATTAACTGGGCAGGTTATGGGTATAGATAGGAAAATATAGCCCAGATAACTTACTTAAGCTGGCCTATATTGCCTATATTATTAACTGGGCAGGTTATTGGTAGAAACGGGGGATAAATAGCCCAGATAATTAGGAATAAGGCAAATACACCTCAGCCACCCATACCCATGCAGCCACGCCGTCCGGTATCAAGTGGCATATTTGCCCTAATCCACTCTTCAAGCCCCTCTTTGCTCTTGGTCAGCGGCGCTTCCAGCTTGTGGGCATCAACACCAGTGAGATAAATGTTTG
>CAYQQD010000016.1:0-13821 GCA_964419575.1 uncultured Dehalococcoidales bacterium
TAGCACCAATGCTTTTGAGCTGACGACGCATATTGTCTATGTTTTGCATCGTCCACGTGAAAGGGTGAATACCATGGCTGATAGCTGCGTTCTCAGCAGGTAGCCCAAAGGCGTCAAACCCCATAGGGTGAAGCACATTATAGCCCTGCATCCGCTTAAACCGGGCATGAACATCAGATGGAGCCATGGCATACCAGTGCCCGATATGAAGGTCACCAGAGGTATAAGGGAACATAGTCAGCGCATACCACTTGGGCTTGGTGTTGTCCTCAGTAACCTGGTACAGTCTATCCTCAGCCCATCTCTGCTGCCACTTTTGTTCTATTTCTTGCGGGTTATATTTGACTACCATTTGCCTCTGCCTAAATAAAAGCCCTCCATCCCAAAATGACGACAGGAAGAGTTCTCGCCCAGCTTATTGTAGCAATAAAGCGTAAGGTGCGCAATGCGAGGACGGTGCGGAGTTCAAACCCCGCTTGGAAGGTCATTCGTAATGCTAGTGAGACCCAAGCATCCCCGTTAATTCTTCTACATTTACACAGTAAGCCAGTGCCTGGTCTCGGCTAATAACCCCATTGCGGTAGAGGGCTAATAGTGCCTGGTCCAAGGTCTGCATGCCGTATTGAGACCCGGTTTGCATAGCATTGGTCAGTTGGTAAGTCTTTCCTTCCCTAATAAGGTTCCTAACCGCTGGAGTAGCCAGCATTATCTCTACTGCAGCAACGCGCCCTAAGCCCTCGCTCCGAGGCACCAGAACCTGGTAGAGTACCCCTTCTAGGGCAGTAGATAGCTGTATGCGCACCTGGTGCTGGTGGTGGGGTGGGAAGATATCAATGAAGCGGTCAATCGCCTGGGCAGCACTGGGGGTATGGAGGGTAGTAAGAACCAAGTGACCGGTTTCAGCCGCAGTTAAAGCCGCCGCCATCGTCTCCAGGTCTCGCATCTCCCCCACCAATATAACATTAGGGTCCTGTCGGAGGGCGTGCTTGAGGGCATTGGCAAAAGACCTGGTATCACCACCAAGCTCTCGCTGGGAAAAGACACACTTCTTATCTTGATGGACAAACTCGATAGGGTCCTCGATGGTGATGACCTTGCGCCTTGCCTGGTGATTAAGATGGTTCATCATCGCCGCCAAGGTAGTCGATTTGCCACACCCGGCTGGCCCGGTGACCACAACCAGGCCTCTGGGTTTCAGGACTAGGCTCTTACACACCTCTGGTAGCCCTAACTCCTCAATGGTAGGGGTCTCCATTCGAATTGGGCGACAGGCAAGACTAATGGTACACCCTTGAAGGTAGGCGTTAATGCGGAATCGACCAATACCATCAGCCTGGTAAGCAAAATCCAACTCTAGCCCCTCAGCAAAGGAGATTCTCTGGGCATCGGTAGTTGCTTGCTCAAAGAGCCGCTCCATATCCTCTGGCGTCATCTCAGGCATTTGTTGAGGGACAAGCTCACCGTCAATACGGAGAACGGGGACGCCGCCTGCCTTGAGATGCAGGTCTGAGGCACCTTTAGCCACCGTCAGACGAAGCAGGTCATGGATATGCATCTTTTTATCTCCTCAACTATAATCCAGCGCCCTATTTAGTGATAACAATGGTGAAGGTTATCCTGGTGACCTCGGCTTCTGTGGTTTCCGTGGCTTCCGTACTCTCATCAATTCCAGCAATACGGACTTCGGATAATCCTCCCTGCGCCTCTAAAGCCCTTACGTAGTCAATAACAGTTAACGGGCTATCAGCCTCACCCTCTATCGTGATTTGGTCGGTATCCATCTCTATAGAGGTGAAATAGGCTTCAGCCGGAATGGCGGTGGTAACCAATTCCAGATTACTGGCAACGTTACCCCTCTTACTCAGAATGTATCGATGCCCCTGCTTTAGGGCTTCTAAATCAGCGGTTATTTTACCTAGGGTATCCTCAATTTGCTTTGCCTGGTCAGAATCTAGACGCGCCTGATGTAGTTCCTGGCTAATCCCACCCAGCTCAGCTTGCAAACGTATAGTTTCAAAATCAGCCTCATTCCTGAGCCGGTACATAGGAAAGAGAAAACCGATAGCCAGGGCTAGGACTAGAGATAAGAGTACGAATTGCCACGATACCTGGAGGACTCTAGCCTTATATTCAACCGACAATATGTTAAGATTTATATCTTGGAAACGGGTGGCTCTCTTTTGCGGCACCCTTTTAAGAGCCAGCCCCATATTAGCGGCATATAAAGCAACGGGTAAGTCGGATGGGAAATTTAATGACGGAACCAAGAGCTCAACCGGATTTTCCATCTCGGCTTGAATGAGCTTGCCAGCAGTAGCATCGACTGACAGTTCTCCGGTCAGCAACAAGGGGGTGGTTGAACCAAGCGGGGTTTCCGGGTGGCTACTGTTATAGAACTCCACCGTTTTTGATAACTCATCGATTAGCCGCTGAATGCTGTCCTCTAAATTAGCTCCTCCTCTTGGAGTTATGGTATGCATAATCGCCGGGATACCATCAGCGACTAAAACAATATCAAAATAATCAGGCTCCAAATCTACGATTAAGGCGTCGTCTCGATTGGCGGCTCTAGCCAATGCCAGTGGCTTTAAGTCCATAAGGTAAGGTTTTATCCCAGCCTCAGCCAATGTCTTAACCACAGCATCGACAAGATTTCTCGGCACACCCAAAACAAAGAAATCTAGCTCGTCATGTTCACCGCCGATAGCTTGCCAAGAAAGGTACAATTCCTCCACAGGTAATGGCATTTCCTTCCTTGCTGCCCGTTGGATAGCCTCCTCCAGAAGGGCAGACTTCATCCGCGGCAAGCTTAGAATGCGGTAGGTGAAGGATAGTCCAGTCACACTGGTGATGACCTGTTTTTTGGGCACTTTAGTCGATTTAAACAGGTCATTAATCGCCGCTCCTACCGCTTTCGGCTGTAGAATGAGACCATCTCTGACCAGCCCCGGTGCCAGAGGCATACTTCCCCACTTCTTAACTTGCCTCCCCTTTACGTAGAGGAGCCTGATACTGGTGGCACTGATATTCAGCGTGACATACATTTGGCTAAGCTCCTTGAACGGAATTAGGAGATTGGGTATAGATAGCCAAGTCTAGGCTAGCGGTGATAAGCATAATTCCCTCGGCAACACTTTCTTCACCAGACACTTCAGTGACCCTAGCCACGCTCACATTCTCTCCGACAAGGGTCTCAAACTTCCCATTTTCCAATCTCTTGACGAAACTGACCAATTGTGAGAAACCGCCCTCAACTGCCACGTTTAACCGAAAAACATAATAGCTATGTTCCCCAATTTTCTCTATTGCCCACGGTTCAGTGGCTAAGGGAATAGCCTTAACCCCACAGTCATCAGCTAACCTGAGAATGGTATCAATGACCTGGGTGATGTCCACCTCGCTGGGGAGGATACTTTGCTCAGCAGCCAGACTTGCCTGCGCCACCTCTAACCGCTGCTCTAAATCCTGAGGCGGCTCAGGTATTTCACCGAGCATCTGGGTAACCTCAGTGAGTTGGGAAGCCAGCACCTTCTGCTCCTTGCGCTGGTTCATGTAGTCCGTGCCAAAGAGGTAATAGAGCACCGACAAGATAATAATTAGGATTACGATGGGTAGCTTGCTTTTCACCATGTCTTCACTCCTACTGACGGCTTATTTCCCACGTTTGGATAACTATGTCGCCAACACCAAGCAACGGGCACCCCTCATAGGGAAGAGGATAATCGCCGGTGATGGTAGCCCCTTGACTTAGCTGGACATCCCCTCCAGCATGGACATCGCCGGTGATGGTTGCCCCTTGATTTAGCTGGACATCCCCTCCAGCATAAACATCGCCGTTGATGGCTGCCCCTTGATTTAGCTGGACATACCCTCCAGCACAGACGCTGCCGTTGATTACCGCCCCTTCATTTAGTGTAATATTCCCCTCGGCACAGACGTTGCCAGTAATGGTTGCGTCTCGAGCTAGCTCGATATCCCCCTCAGCATAGACGCTGCCAGTAATGGTTGTATCTCGCGCTATGTTAACATCCCCCTCAACATATATATCGCCAGTGTATTCCTCACCATGGTGCAGAATGAAATCACCCACGAATACAGTATAGTCACCATCAAAGAAACCCAGGGTTAACAAGACGTAGGATTCAATGGTAGTGCTGCTACCATCGTCGCTGGTAGCCGTGGAGGTAATCTTATAAATCCAACCATCCTCGTTGGCTATGGTAACATTCACCGTCTTGCTATTCAGGGTGAACTGTGGCAACTCCAGCTCCTCACCTTCTGGCACTTGTGATTCCCCGCTTTGTAGCCGCCAGATGGCATACTCAACCCCGGCATCGGCGGAGTACTGCTCATCTATCGACTGCTCGTAGATTCGGGAGCCAATAAGGCTGCTACTGGCCTGGCTGAGGAAAGGGACTACGACCAGTACGCCTATAGCTAGAGCAACCAAGGCTAATGGAAAAGCTTGACCCCTTTGGCTATTCATCATCCCCCCTCTGTGGGTCGAAGATAAACCTTGTACATTCTCTGTTCACTTATGTTCGGCCTCCCTTCAGGAGACGAGGTTATGGTCATGGTGATAATGCGGTTTTCAACGGAGAAAGAAAGGTCACTAATGTTTCGGGCTAGCGTCATTTGAGACTCACCGGTGGTGCGGCGAAGCTCGGTTTCTGCCATAGCATAGGTGATTGGAGAGCCATCGGGTAGTGTCAGTATCAGCTCACTGCCACCACTTGCTGCCCTCGCCATCTGCCCATCACGGCTGACCCAGTGAGCTACGTTTTGAAGCTCATGCATGGCTATCGTCCTATCGCTGCTATACTCAGTAATAGTCAGAATTTGATAGATAGCCGTGCCCAGAAAACTGACGATGAGTCCGGTAATAGCCACGGTTATTAAGAGTTCAGGTAATGTAAACCCCTTTTGCCCCTTCATCGGTCCACCTTGTAGTCCTCAACGGTCAGTATCGCCTCCTCATCTCGGGAGATGGTTACCGTTATTTTCTGGATATCAGTATCGGTACCAGGGACAGAGCCAACCTCAACCGAGATGGAATAACCTTCCGGCGTACCCACAGTGGGGTAGGTAGTGGCTTCAGGGTCATAGGGGTAGCTTTTGACATACTCTAGCTGGGTCTGCGCCAAGCTCTGTGCCACGACCTCCTGGTTACCCTCACGCACCGTAACTGACCCCGTTGACAAGCCGATTACCAAAGCAACTACCGCCACCCCTAGTATGGCAACGGCGGCTAAAGACTCGACCAAGCCGAATCCGGTTTCGTCCCAAACCAGAGCTTTTGCCCTTGCCAGCCATTGATTTATAACCATTGTCTAACACCTGCCACAAAGTCATTGCATAGACCCGAGTATGGAGTAGAGTGGCGTTATCATTGACAGAGCGATGAAAGCGACCACCAGCCCCACGCCCACGGTCAAAGCTGGCTCCAGCACTGATATAAGCGTGTTGACTCTCTGATCAACCCCCTGCTCATAATAGTCACCCAGAGTAGCCAGGGTAGAGTCTAGGTTACCAGTTTTCTCGCCTACAGATACCATCTCCACCAGAAGTCGGGGGAATAGGTCAATCTCTGCCATTGGCTGAGACAGACCCTGCCCCTGAACCAGCTTCTCCCTGACTTCCCTTAATGCCTGGCGGATAATCCTGTTGCCGATGGTCTGAATGACGATATTCATCGTCTGCGGCAGCAGAAGCCCGGCTTTTTGCAGCATTGAGGCAGTCCGGCAGAAGTGGCACATATTGTGCTGGATATTGATAGGACCAATTAGCGGCATCTTTAACATTAACCTGTCCATGGTTAGTCTTCCCGCCGGTAGCCTGGCATAGCCAATAATTGACAGGATTACAATAGCTACCCCCACCAGAAGGTAGAACTTATAGTTGATAAGGAAACCGGCAACAGCAATAAGTAACTTTGTCATCCACGGTAGCTCGGTACCAAGTGAGGTAAAAAGTCCAATCAGTGGCGGTAGGGCTACAGTAATGAGCAGGACAAATACCCCGATGGCCATAAATAACACCACGATAGGATATGTCAGGGCACGTTTTATTCTTCTCCTGGTTGCTGCCTGTTTCTCTATGTAGCCTGCCATTTGCCTCAGGCCGACCTCAAGGTTCCCTGCCTGTTCGCTGGCTCTTATGACCTGACGGTAGGTGTAAGAGAATGCCTGTGGGTACTCGCTGAGCGCTTGAGACAGGGAGCTACCACCTCGAAGTTCATTAATCAATCCAGCGACGACTTTTCTGAAGCCAGCCCTAAACGCCTGTTCCTCTAACAGTTGCAGAGCGGTGAGGATAGTAACGCCGGACTCAATCAGGGTGGCTAGCTGGCGCGAGAAGTCAATCACGTCCTGATTCTTGACCCCAAACAGGGTTGGTAGCAACCGCTGTAAACCCAAGGCAGGGCGTACTTCTTTCAGGCTAAGGACGCGATGGTACCCCACCCGGTACAAGGCTTCCTCAGCCATACTTTCCGAAGCGGCATCAATAGTACCGCGCACAATCCTTCTATCAAGAGTATAGGCTTTAAACTGATATGCCATGATTTCCTCCAAGATGGTTTGAGCAATTCTTAGCCGATGGAAAATACGCTACGTAGCACCTCACTCACCGAGGTAATGCCTTCTTTTACCTTCAGCATCCCATCGCGTTTCAGTGTTACCATCCCTTCCCTGAGTGCCTCGGCTTTAATATCACCGGCACTGGCATTACGAAGCAGCATCCTCCTAATCTCCTCACTCATAACCAGAAGCTCAAAAAGCCCGGTTCGTCCCCGGTAGCCGGTATTGGCGCAAAGATTGCACCCCGTCCCGCTATAAAAGGTAGTTGGCTGCTCCTTCATTTCCTCCTCGTAGGCTATCTGCTCTTCTACCGAGGGTCGGGATGGAGCCCGACAGTGGGTGCAGATACGGCGAACCATACGTTGAGCCACAATACCAACCAGTGTCGAGGAGATAAGATATGGCTCAACACCCAGGTCTATGAGTCGAAAGAGCACGCTAACGGCATCATTGGCATGAATTGAAGACAGTACCAAATGCCCGGTGAGAGCAGCTTGAACTGCTATCGTTGCCGTGTCTTTATCCCTTATCTCGCCGACCAGAATAATGTCAGGGTCATGCCGCATGATTGCCCGCAGACCAGTGGCAAAGGTAATCCCTGCCTTAGGGTTAACCTGGGTCTGGTTGATATCCATGAAACGGTATTCAATAGGTTCCTCAATTGTCAGGATATTGCATTCATTGGCATTAAGCTGGTTAATCGAGGCATATAGGGTGGTGGTTTTACCCGAGCCGGTGGGGCCACCCACCAGTATCATGCCGAATGGGCTATTGAGCATTGCCCGATACTTCTTGAGAGCGCCAGCTAGGAAGCCTAGTTCAGGCAGGGTGAAGAGAGACAGCGACTTATCCAGAATCCGTAATGCCACCCTCTCCCCGTAGGCTGTTTCCATGGTGGCGGTGCGAATATCAACCTCCCTATCCCCAACCTCAATCGAGAATTGACCATCCTGGGGGCGTCTTTGCTCAGCAATATTCATCCCAGCCAAGATTTTAACCCTGGATACCAGCGGTGCCAGGCCGGTCAGCGGCAAGGAGAACATATCGTGCAGAATGCCATCAATGCGGTATCGAATGCGTAGCCTATCTTCCTGCGGCTCAAGGTGGAGGTCTGAGGCTCTATCCCTTACTGCCTGGGCGATAAGCAAGTCCAGACTCTGAGCCACAGGTGTCTTGGCAATGAACTCTGGGGTAACCTCAGCCTCTTCTTTGACGGGTGGGGCAAACTGGCTTACTTGTTTGTCTAATTCACCGCTTGACCTATAGTTGAGGTCAATCGCCTGCTCAATGTCAGCAGGAATACCAAGTGCCACCTCAACCCTCATCCTCGACTGAGCCTTAATGTCCTCAATGGTACGGATGTCCTCGGGGTCAGCCATAACCACTATTAGCGAATCGCCGACTATGTCCAGTGGAACAAGGGTGTGCTTTCTGGCCATATCTTCAGGGATTAACCGCAGTGCCTCGGGTTGAACCTTGTGCCGCTTAAGGTCGATTAGAGGCACATTTAGCTGGACGCTAAGCACTGCCGCCAGCTCTTCAGCTTTAACTAGCCCCTGGCTTAACAAGATATCGCTCAGCTTACCTCCCTGCTTCCGCTGTAACTTTAGGGCTTTATCTAATTGTTCGGCGGTGATGAGGTTCTCCTCAATCAGCATTTCACCCAGGCTTTTTCTGGTTACTCTATCAGCGAATATTTCCCCTTTATCTTTATCCATACTTTTTCTGACCAAATTTATTTTTAAGCACCACTGTTATTTGTCTTCTCACCAATGATATGTTGAGCCATCCCTCTCATTGCCCAAGCCATGGGGCAGTCGGGGTTGGAAAGTAATACTGAAGTGCCTCCGGGCACAAGTTCCAGCGAAGTCTTGGTATCATAGGGTATTACTCCCAGTAACCTAACCCCGGCGCTGAGCTCTATGGTTGATTTCATTTTAGAAAGCTGCCACTCAGGAAACATCCCCTCCCGGTCAATGACCACTGCTCCCATTCGCTGCTGAGAGATACCCAGCAACTCCAAAACGGTAGCTATAGACTTGACGCTTGATAGAGCACCGACTTTGGAGTCGGTGACAATGGCGACAAAGTTGCACTTGCTAAGTATCGCCAGTGCCGCATTAGACGGCTGAAAGGGTAAGTCTACAAGAAGGTAATCGGTCACTTGCCGAAGCCTATCAACCAGCAAATCAACGTCAGCGGGCGAAAACCCTTCCTGCTCTCCACAGGTCTGAGGGATAGTTAGCGCCCTTAGCCCAGTATGGTGAACTGCCAGCGCTGCCTCTAAGGCACTACGGTCAATAGTATCTACCGGTCTCATTAGAAGCTCGGTAATAGTACGCCCAGGCTTAAGTCCAAGGTAGTCAGCTATGTTGGCACCATCGGTACAAAGGTCAACCACAATAACCCGCTTACCCTTCTGCGACAGCGCAATAGCTATGTTGACCACCAGGGTAGTTGTTCCCACCCCTCTTTTTGAGCCGACGAAGGCGACCATTTCCGACTTGGCGGCAGTTTTCTTTGCCAAGAGACTGCCTACCCGGCTTACAATCTCTGAGGGGGCTGCCGGCTTAGTCATATAGTCATCGGCTCCTACCTTGAGTCCGGTGGTTTTATCTTCTTCCCGAGCCTTGGCTGAGAGCACCAAAATCGGCAGTTGAGAAGTACGAGGGTCAGCCCGTAACCGATGGCAAACTTCAAAACCATCTACCCCTGGCAGCAGGATATCCAGGACGATGAGGTCAGGTTCCTCTCTCTTGACTTTTTTCAGCCCGTCTAACCCGTTGGTGGCAATAAGTACCTGGTAGCCCTCCTGCCGGAGGGTATGTTCAATCAACCTCAAGGCACTTGGGTCATCCTCAATGACTAGAATCTTCTTATTCACAAGAATACCCTCTTCATTGAAGTTTAAGACCACACTGCTTCGCTTCCAGCATAGCTACTATCTTAGTCACCAACTCAGGGCGGTGCCATGGCTTGGTGATATAGTCATCAGCCCCTACCTTGAGCCCGGTGGCTCTATCTATTTCCCGTGCCTTGCCCGAGACCATCAGAATGGGCAGTTGAGCGGTTTGAGGGTTAGCCCGCAACCGATGGCAAATCTCAAAACCGTCTAAACCAGGTAGCATGACATCCAAGATAACTAGGTCTGGCTCTTCGCTTTTGGTTTTTCTAATCCCTTCCAATCCATTTGGCGCAGTGAGCACCTGGTAGCCCTCTTGCTGGAGGGTGTACTTGATTAACCTCAAGGTGCTTGGGTCGTCCTCTATAACCAGAATCTTCTTATCCATAATAATTACCCCCAGCCTAATTTAAGGATAAGGCGAAACTAAATGAATTCAGTCCAGCAAAACCACATCTACCCTCCCCGGGCTATATCACTCGGGCATCATCAGCGTTATCCTTAACCAGCAGGACTTTGATAGATTCACTGGCTCAAGCGCTACTCATAACCAGTAGTTACCTGCGTAACATTTCCGTATACATCACAAGAATAGGTGCCCTTGGTTGTTGCCGTCCGCAGGTAGCCTGTTGGAAGTGAGTATAACGGGTGGTCGCTGGGAAAAGCCGCCATATTACTGGTGGCTGAAGTAGCGGCCACTGAAGTTAGACCTTCCTTAGCCATCATTGTATCCATGGCTGTCTGAACGGTTACTAGCTCAGCCTTTGCCGCCTCTGTTTCGCCATGTCCAATGAGTCCGGTTACCCTCGGCAGAACCACACCAACCAGCACCCCGATAATGGCGACAACGATAAGTAGCTCCACCAAGGTGAAGCCAGTTTTGCCCCGATGAATTCTTTTGAGAAATTTCACCGTTCCACCTCCTTTATTTATTTGCTTGCCGGTAAGGCGAGGACTAGCAACCCGACCCAAAGAAGAAAGGGGCTAGCCCGAAAACTTCTCGGGTCAGGTTGCTAGCCCCTTTTCCGGTCTTAAACAACGCTAAGGTCTATTATTGCCAGATAGCCACAAAATGTCCACAAAAGTGCCTAATGTCAGTTTACCATTTGAAGGCATTTTTGTCAAGACCTAGCCAAAAAGTCACCAAAAAATGACTAAAAGTGCCACCATGAAGGTTGACGACCTAGAACCAGGCACCACCAGTAATCAACATACCGCCGACAAAGATGATTACCCCAACCTGGATATACGCCATAATCGGTGTTGGTGCGGCGCTGGCTATCGTGGTGATTGTCCTCATCGCCAGGACAAGGAGACCACCGGCTTAACCTCTGGTCTGAGGCTAACCCAGAGAGCCTCCCGAGATTTCGGGAGGCTCTCTTTTTTAGATTGAGCTTTATAGCCAATTAACAAGTTAGTGGTTTGTTATTTTGGGTCTCTCGGGCTTAGGCAATGAGCAGTTTACTGACGAATGTGTTATACTTCTGGTTACCATAGTCTTGAATTGTGACCGGGAGGTTAGCATGGTAGTATCGACAATAAAATGTCCCAGTTGTGCCACAGAAGGCCGCATATCGTTTCTCAGCCCAGATTATGAAGGCCCCTACACGTGCTGGAAGTGCCATGCACTTTTCTCTATAAAAATACAGGATGGTCAGCTTAAGTCCTGTCAGCCCCTTTCTAGAGAAGAATTGCAAAGGCAACAAGAAATCGAGGCTATGAAGGCCAAGTTCAGACGAAGTCCTGCGGATAAAGATAAGGCTTGATTTGATAAGTCACGTACAAAAGGGTGACAAGCCTTCGCCTGCTGTTTATGAAGGAGACAGTGAAGCGAGAAAGCTAGTTTTTCTTTTTTCAGCCCTTGTTCTGGCTACTTTGTCTAGCCCGACCGTTTATGCCGCCGAGGTCATCAGTCCAGACGGCTGGGCGTGGCAGAACCCCCTACCCCAAGGGAATACCCTTTATGGTGTCTGGGGTACTTCGTCATCTGACGTCTTCGCCGTCGGTGACTCAGGCACCATCCTCCACTACGACGGCAAGGAGTGGAGTGCCATGAGCAGTGGCACCACGAATTACCTTCATAGCGTCTGGGGTACTTCGTCATCCGATGTCTTCGCCGTGGGTGACTCAGGCACCATCCTCCACTACGATGGCAAGGGCTGGAGTCTGATGAACAGCGGCACCCCAAATCGCCTTTTGGATGTCTGGGGAACTTCACCCGCCGACGTCCTAGCTGTCGGTTACCAGGGCACCATCCTCCACTACGATGGCAAGGAGTGGAATGCCATGAGCAGTGGCACTACGAATTACCTTCATGGTGTCTGGGGCGCTTCGTCATCTGATGTCTTCACCGTTGGTACCTATGGCACCATCCTCCACTACGACGGCAACCACTGGAGTGCCATGAGCAGTGACACCACAGATTATCTTCATGGTGTCTGGGGTACTTCGTCATCTGATGTCTTCACTGTGGGTAAGGAGGGCGCCATCCTTCACTACGATGGCAATGACTGGAGTCTGATGAACAGCGGCACCCCAAATCGCCTTTTGGATGTCTGGGGAACTTCACCCGCCGACGTCCTAGCTGTCGGTTACCAGGGCACCATCCTCCACTACGATGGCAAGGAGTGGAATGCCATGAGCAGTGGCACTACGAATTACCTTCATGGTGTCTGGGGCGCTTCGTCATCTGACGTCTTCGCTGTGGGTGCCAACGGGATCATCCTTCACTACGATGGCAATGACTGGAGTGCCATGAGCAGTGGCGCCACAAACTACCTCCATGGTGTCTGGGGGACTTCGTCATCTGATGTCTTCGCTGTGGGTGCCAACGGGATCATCCTTCACTACGATGGCAATGACTGGAGTCCGATGAACAGTAACACCACGAATTTTCTTTTTGCCGTCTGGGGAATTTCACCCTCTGATGTCTTCGCCGTCGGTGACTCGGGCATCATCCTGCACTATGACGGCAAGGAATGGAGTGCCATGAGCAGTGGCACCACCAACTACCTCCATGGTGTCTGGGGCGCTTCGTCATCTGACGTCTTCGCTGTCGGTTACGAGGGCACGATCCTGCACTACGATGGCAAGGAGTGGAGTGCCATGAGCAGCAACACCACAACTTTTCTTTTTGCCGTCTGGGGAACCTCACCCTCTGGCGTCTTCGCCGTCGGTATCTATGGCACCAGCCTCCACTACGATGGCAAGGAGTGGAGTCCCATAAGTAGCGGCACCACGTATCATCTTTATGCTGTCTGGGGAACCTCACCCTCTGATGTCTTCGCCGTCGGTGACTCAGGCACCATCCTGCACTACGACGGCAAGGAGTGGAGTGCAATGAGCAGTGGCACTACGAATTACCTTCATGGTGTCTGGGGCGCTTCGTCATCTGACGTCTTCGCTGTGGGTGCCAACGGGATCATCCTTCACTACGATGGCAATGACTGGAGTCCGATGAGCAGTGGGACTACAAATCGTCTTTTTACCGTCTGGGGCAGTTCACCTGCCGATGTTTTCGCTATTGGTTCTTATGGCAGCATCCTGCATTTTTTCGAGCCGGCGCCTACCTGGACCTGCATCTTCCGTGACCCGGTAAGGAACACCGAGCTTAGGATAAACACCGATGACAAGACGTTCCAGTTCATCGCTCCTAGCTATGATTCTGGTGTAAGAGAAGCGGCAAGGATGGGGGTGGGTGATACTGCCTGGGGCCAATGGATACTTATCTGCCATCGGGACAGCGAAATTTGGTTTTTCGCATTTGCTATCGACAGCGAAAGAGACATTTGCTTAGCATTTCTAAGGGACAGGCAGAATAGGCTATGGGATAGATAAAGACTGATGGTTGCTGGGACACTTTGATGGCAGAACCAAGTCTTCTCTCAACGCAGCTGTAGATAAGGACGCAAACGAATTGTAACCCTTGGTGGAGCTGGGGGGATTCGAACCCCCTACCTTTTGACTGCCAGTCAAACGTTCTCCCGATTGAACTACAGCCCCACGATTAAATAATACCAGAAAACGGGGTAGTTAGCAACAAACAAGAGTCCATTCCTCGGCTAACAAAAAGTAAGCCTCAGCTTTTCTTTAATAGTAGAGTAAGGTACTGAACGCCAAGGGCAAAAGTAAATCTACTTTCAACATGAGAAAGAGAAGTGCCTTCAATAAGTTGTTGAACCCTTTTCGGAGTCAGCCTATGTAGATGCATTTTTCTTGCCATGAAAGGATTCTTGTATTGTCTCACAGCGGCTAATATAGCTTGGAACCCTCTAATCGGTTCCCAGGGATAGACAACGGGTCTTTTTAATCGCCAGTTAATGTGCTAAGACCCAACTTTGG
>CAYQQD010000017.1:0-13538 GCA_964419575.1 uncultured Dehalococcoidales bacterium
ACCCCCTTTTCACCCTAAAAAATCTGCGATTTTTCAGGGAACCCGAATTTGATATGGTGACCTCACCCCCTGACCCCCTCTCCTTTGTGAGGAGAGGGGGAAGTTGTTTTTTAAGGGGCTAACGCCCCTTTAACCCCTAATTAGTAACTGCAGGGCAAAGGCTTGCGATGGTGGTATAATATATGCAGAGGTAGTAAGATGTTTGGATTAGACCCAGGGTTTGTCGACACAATAAACTGCGGATTATCTCTTAACAGAATAAAAACGGACGTTTTAACTGATTTCATTTTAGCTCCACACTATTCAGTGGTATACACATATGCTGCAGATGAGCTCATTGAACGCGTAAGGAACCTACTAAGGTCAGGAGCGTACGCACCAGAATTACCAATAAAGGTTGACGTTCCCAAACGAAGCGGCCTCACACGGCCTGGAGCAATCTTGTCTCCTATAGATAGACTTATATATCAAATGCTTGTAGATACAATTAGCGAACAAGCAGAGGCACAATTAAATAGGGCTCGCGTATATAGTTACGTCTTACTTACCGACGACCCTGAATTTAAAATGTTTAGGCCGGGAGATGAGTGCTGGCAGAATATGCAAAGCGCCCTAACTTCCCTATGCCGAGATAGCCACTTCCCATATGCCATTAAGGCAGATATCGCATGCTATTATGAGCGAATTTATCAACATAACTTGATAAATCTACTTCATGCTTGCGGTTGTGATTCAAGGGCTGTTAATCTGCTGGAAAAAATCCTATTAGCATTTACGGAGAAAGATTCCCACGGCATTCTACAAGGCATGTTTCCCTCAGACTTTTTGGGAAATTTTTACCTAGCCAGTCTTGATGCCGAACTAGAGGTCAGAGGTATCTCCTCTGTTCGATATGTTGATGACCTATATTTGTTTTACCCTTCACGTCTAGAAGCTCAGAAAGGGCTAGTTGACCTATGCAGATTTCTTCGGGATGAAGGGCTAAACTTGAATGAAAGTAAAACTAAACTACTTCAATCTAAAGACCTTCTAGCAGAAGAAACCCAAATTGACCGCCTTCTCAATAAGGCCAAAAGGGAAATCCGCGAGATTCCCGTATTGATAGAAATGGAATACGGGTTTCAAAGCATATGGGGCAAAGTAGAGGAGGTTTTGCCAGCAGAAGAGGTAGAATTGATGGCTGTAAAAGAAGTGTATAGGAAGATTTCGGACAATGTAGTAGATGCTGAAAGAATAGAAAAACTCTGTTTACCATGTTTATCAAAGGCACTTGATGATATAGCTATAGGAAGGTCATTGAGCGGAGTAGTTTCACGCCCCTATTTGTCTAAATTATATTGCACTTATTTGAGACCATTTGCGCACGGTGACAGTGCAATATCCAGACAACTGGAATTGATTATCAGAAATGATGAGTTGCCCTACGACTGGTCACTAATATGGCCAATGGCAGTATTAATTGAGGTGAATTCTATCGCAAGTGAAACTGTGAATAAAACGATAAGCATTATAGAGGATCGCCGCAGGTCAGATAGTTTAAGAGGTGTAGCCGCACATTTAGTTGCCAAACATGGCAGTGCTGGGCAACGACGATTACTTAAACATCAATATGACCGAGAGCCATCACCATATGTAAAGGCAGCTATTCTGTTTTCTGCAAAACACTTCCCAACAAATGAACGAAATAGTTGTCTAGGAGCTTGGGGTAGTCACTCGACAATAAATTCCCTTATTGCTAGTGCTATTCGGTCTGGAACTTCATAGAATAGGCTCTCATATTCATAAAGAGAGTAAGATATGGTAGCGTCTTTGTTGCCTACTCTTTGCCTGCCTCCCTTTGGAGTTGGCTAGGCGAGTTCTTGGGAGAGGCGCCAGGAGTTGAGGAAGAGGATGCCAGCAACCAGATAGGGCAAGCCCATCCATAACCAGAAGATCATTAGCTGACCAGGAATTATCGCAGGCGCACGAAAGATGCTTACAAAGATGCCCATTGCCGCAGCGGCTGAAACCAGCATTATGCCAGCCGCTCGCTCGCGCCACCAAGACAAAATACAGGCAGCTAGCCCAATTGCACTAAATACGCCTAATAAAACACCCCCTACAGCGCACGCATCTGCGAATACTGGCACACCCCTAGCCGCAAGCAATAAAACATAAGCACCTTCACCAATAAACTCTCCAGCAGACCCTGCCGAAATAAAACCAATTATCCGCGCCGCCAATCTCATTCGTTCCGCTATCATAATTTACCTCCTTTCAAAGCCCCCGTGACAGCCGCCACGAGTTAAGGAACAGCACCCCCGCCACCAGATACGGCAGACCGACTATTAACCAGACCCTGACATTATGTGGGATGAGGGGCTGGAGTGGCGGTATATTGGTCGCCGTCAAAAAAGCACTGACAATTAGCATTACGCCCGCGGCCCGCAGCTTCCCCCAGGATACAATACAGCCAGCCAGGGCAATTGCGGTAATCACGCCGACTATAATAGTTTCTACGGTGACTGCCGCCCAGCCTTTAGCCAGATATTCGGCGCTGGTATCGCCAATCAGAAAGGTCAGGACGAAGCCTACGGTACCTAAGCCAATTACCCGTGCCGCCCAGGTCATTCCTTGCGTTACCCGATATTGTCTTCTTTCTACCAGCATTAGTTGCCTCCTTATAATTACACAATCTTCCCTACCCCTCCTTTGCCTTCTTTTGCAGTTCGTAGAGCTTGGTCAGCGCCTCAAGCGGGGTCAAGGAATCAATGTCCAGCTTCTCCAGCTCTTCTATTACCGGTGATTTCTGCCCGAAGAACGTTAGCTGCTGAACTACTTCTTTCTTCCGCCGCTTTGCCATTCCTGCCTTCCGGCTACTATCTTCCAGCTCGGCTAACACCTCTCGGGCACGGTGCACCACCGATTTAGGCAACCCGGCTAGTTGAGCCACATGGATACCGTAGCTCTTATCAACCCCACCGGGCACAATCTTGTATAAGAAGATGACCTTGCCCCTCTCCTCGGCTACAGCAACATTGAAGTTTTTCACCCGAGGCAGGAAGCTAGCCAGCTCCACCATCTCATGATAATGAGTGGCAAACAGGGTCTTGGCACCAAGCCGGGAATAGTTATGGATATACTCGGCAACCGCCCGGGCAATAGACAGCCCATCATAGGTGCTGGTGCCCCGCCCAATCTCATCAAGGATGATTAATGAGCGTGGGGTAGCGTTGTTCAAGATATTGGCTGTCTCCACCATCTCCACCATAAAGGTGGACTGACCGGCGGTCAGGTCTTCCCTGGCACCAATCCGGGTAAAAATGCGGTCAACCACGCCAATGGTGGCTGAATCGGCGGGGACAAAGCTGCCTATCTGGGCGAGAAGGACGATTAAGGCTACCTGCCTCAGGTAGGTTGATTTGCCCGACATATTGGGACCGGTTAGAACAATAAGTTGAGCATCGTCGTTGGACAGGTAGGTATCATTAGGTACAAAGCTAGTGTCAACCAGACTCCTCTCCACTACCGGGTGGCGTCCCTGGGTAATAATTATTTCTTTACCGGTGGTCAACTTAGGTCGGACATAGCTATAGCGCACCGCTACCTCAGCCAGGCTAGAAAAGACGTCTATATGAGCCAGAGCATTGGCGGCAGCTAAGATGCGCTCGCTGGCAGTAGCTACCTGACAGCACACCCGATGAAAGATGTCAGACTCAAGCTCACTAATCCTGTCCCGAGCATTCAAAATCAGCGACTCATACTCTTTTAGCTCCGGGGTAAAGAAGCGCTCACCACCGACCAATGTCTGCTTTCTAATATAGTGCTGGGGCACTTGACTGAGGTTGGACTTAGATACCTCAATATAATAACCAAAGACCTTGTTAAAGCCTACCTTCAGCGATTTAATCCCCGTCTTTTCCCGTTCCTGGCGCTCCAGGTTAGCCAGATATTGCTTAGCATTCTTAGATGCCAGGCGGAGGCTATCAAGCTCCTCGGAAAAGCCCTGCCTGATTACCCCACCCTCACCCAAAGCTGACGACGGCGGCTCTTCTATTGCCTCGGAAATCAAGTCAATGACATCCTGGTGGGGCTTGAGTTCATCCTTAAGCCAGGCAATGGCGCTGCTTTCCTTACCGGCCCCAATTACCTCTATCAGCTTGGGTATAACCTCCAGGCTATGCTTCAGGCTTATTAGCTCGCGTGGGGTAGCAACATTACCCCTCACCCGGTTAATCAATCGCTCCAGGTCAGCGGCATCACCGAGCAAAGAAACCGCCTGGTTGCGAGCCAGGGTATTATCACAGAACCAACCAATAGCATCCTGCCGCTTAACCAGTTCGGCGACATCAACCAGGGGCTGACCCAACCACCGTTTTAATAACCGGCTCCCCATAGCTGTTTTGGTCAGGTCAATAACCGACAGAAGTGAGCCTTCAGCTGTCCCCAAACGGCTGCTGTGGAATAGCTCCAGGTTCTTCTGAGTCTGGAAATCCAGCGCCATGAATGAGTCAGTAGAGTAGGTAGAAAGCCGGGTTAGTTGTCCCAGGACCCCTTTCTGCGTCTCCTCAATATAATGAATAATAGAGCCGGCAGCCCTTATTGCCAGGGGCAGGTGGGCACAGCCGTAGCCATCAAGGGCGGCGACACCAAAGTGGTCGAGCGTTGTTTGACGAGCGACCTCAAGCTCAAACCAATAATCATCAAGCCGGGTTACCGGAGCCGATAATTCTAAACCAGCTAGTTCGGCGCTATTAGCGGTAATAATCTCCGAAGGTTTGAGCCGCTCCAGTTCAGCATTAGCCCGCTGAGACGCCATTTGGGTAACAGCAAATTCGCTGGTGGTGATGTCAACATAGGCTATACCCGCCGCCTCGCCACTTAAGACCAGGCTCACCAGATAGTTATTCCTCTTACTATCAAGAAGGCTGGGCTCAATTACCGTGCCCGGGGTTACCAAGCGGACAACCTCACGCTGGACTAAACCCCTGGTCTGACCCGGCTGGGTTATCTGCTCACAGATAGCCACCTTATAGCCTCTGTTGATAAGTCTGGCGAGATAGTTATCCAGGGCATGATAGGGAATGCCAGCCATAGGCACCCGATACCCCTTGCCCATCTCTCTGGAGGTCAGGACAATATCCAGCTCCCGAGAGGCAAGCTTGGCATCCTCGTCAAAGGTCTCATAGAAATCGCCAAGGCGGAAGAGGACGATAGCCTGGGGATACTTTCGCTTTATCCTGAGGTATTGCTGCCGGATAGGGGTTGAACCCTGCCTCATCTTAAGCCTATTCTACTAGAATTTCAGTCTAAAAGGAATAAGTAATAGATATTATTTATCTACCTCACCCCTTAATCCCCCTCTCCTTCAAAGGAGAGGGGAAAATAAAATATAAGAGGGGCTCCGCCCCTCGTAAACACCCTTGATAAAGACCCCTATGGCACAGGCTTACATATAGTGATAGAATAATCTACTATGGATAATTGGCACCCATTCGTATTAACCTTCGTCCCCCTGTTTATAGCTATTGATGCTCTGGGCAATTTAGCCCTTATTATCCCTCTGAGCGAGGGTATGTCCACCCATGAACGACGCCGGACAATCCATATTGCCATCGCCACTGCTGCTGGCGTGGGGCTGGGTTTCTTATTCTTCGGTCAATTTGTCTTAAAGGTGATGGGGATTTCGGTAGGTTCCTTTGCCATTGCCGGCGGGCTCATCCTGTTAATACTCGCCATTAAGTACGTGACCACGGGCAGGATGGTAGAGATAATTAAGGAGGAGATAGTAGCTGTGGTGCCTATCGGCACACCCCTAACCGTGGGGCCAGCCACTATAACCACCTTGTTGTTACTGGTAACCCAATTCCCGTTGTCTCTGGTCTTGCTCTCTTTCCTCCTAAATCTATTTATCGCCTGGGCTGTCTTTCAACTGAGTAACAGAATTGTCAAGTTTATGGGACGAGGTGGACTTGCCGCAGTCTCCAGAGTATTTAGCCTACTGCTTGCCGCCATAGGCGTCGGCATGATTATCCGGGGGCTGAGCCTGATTGGCATACTCAAAGTCGGTGCCTAGAACCAGATAACAATAAAGGCCAAAACCACGATGTGGACTAAAAATAAAATCTAACTGTAGGACTAATTTACTATCAAAAAGTTATAGCATTCAAGTCATAAACTATTGCGCAACCACCCATTAAGGGTATAAGATAATAAGCGCAGTAAATATTATAACCGCCTAATCTATTAATTTAATTAAAATAATTTTTGAGGTGATGATAATGAGCATAGAGCCGGTTCATATTGGGTTTGGTAATATATTAGCCATGAATAGAGTCATCGCCATAGTTTCACCAAACTCGGCACCCACTAAACGCACCGTCCAAGAAGGGAGAAACAAAGGGCTGCTAATTGATATGACCAATGGCAGAAGGACCAAAGCCGTTATCATCACCGATAGCGGGCACATCATTCTAGCTGCCCTCGCCCCAGAAACTATCGCCGGACGATTGCAAGCCAGCCGAGTAGGTTCAGGGCTAAAATTAGAGCCAAGCGATGAAAAATATAAGCCGTGACCGCCAGTCCCCATTCAGCTTGGCGGCAAAGCCACTACTAATAGTCCTCTCCGGTCCCTCAGGGGCAGGTAAAGATGCACTTCTAACCAGGATGAAGGAGTCAGGCTACCCGCTTGAATATATCACCACGGTAACCACACGAGCCCAGCGAGCTAAAGAAAAAGATAATGTGGACTACCACTTTGTCTCGACAATAAAGTTCCAGAAGATGATTAAAAATAATGAGTTATTGGAGTGGGCAAATGTCTACGGCAAATGGTATGGCGTGCCTAGGCAGCCAGTCAAAGAAGCACTGGATAGGGGGCGGGATATAATAGTAAAGGTTGACACTCAAGGAGCAGCTACGATTAAAAAAATCCTGCCTGAAGCAGTATTTATCTTTCTAATGCCGCCGTCAATGGAAGAGCTGGTCATGCGGCTCAGGCAGCGCCATACTGAATCACCCTTTGACCTAGCCCTACGCATAAAAACCGCTGAAGAAGAAATAAAACAACTACCGCTATTTGACTATGTAGTAATCAACAAGCGGGGTGAAATTGACCAAGCAGTATCGGAGATTAAGGCGATTATTACTGCCGAAAAGTGTCGGGTAAGTCCACGAGAAATTGCATTGTAAGCTACAATATTAGCTTAAGCCCCCGGGTGAACAAATAGCCCAGTACGCCACAAACCGGAAAGGTTATTATCCATGTCAGGAGAATATTGCGGGCTATCCCCCAGCGCACCGCAGAAAATCCCCTGGTAACTCCTACCCCCATGATAGATGTGCCGATACAATGGGTCGTGCTCAGGGGTATACCAAAGCGGGAAGCCAGCAAAATTGCACCTGCAGCGGAACTCTCGGCGGCAAAACCGTTCACCGGCTCCAGCTTGGTAATTTTGAAGCCCATGGTGCGGATTATACGCCACCCGCCAAAGGCTGTACCTAGCCCCATTACCGCGCCACAAAGCAGCATTACCCATACTGGAATCTTAAACTGGGGCATAACCCCTCCCAGCACCAGTGCTAGAGTAAAGACCCCCATAAACTTTTGCCCGTCGTTACTACCGTGGCTAAATGCCATGAAAGCAGCCGAGCCTATCTGAAGCCGGCTGAAGGTGCCACGGATAGTTGACAGGCTAGTCCGCCGCAGCAGCCAGTAGAGACTGGTCATTACCGCCATACCCAAGAAAAAACCGAGAAGGGTAGAGAAGCCCAGACCAATAAGCACTTTTCGCCATCCTTCCCAGAGAAGGACTGAGGGACCGCCAATCGCTAGTCCAGCCCCAGTGAGCCCGGCAATAAGCTCATGGCTTTCACTGGTGGGTATTCCGTAGAACCAGGCGGCGGTGCTCCAGACCACAACCGTAAGCATAGCGGCTATCACCACCGGGAGTCCGATAATCTCTGGTTTCACAATACCTTGGCCTATAGTGGTCGCTACAGCAGTGCCAGTGACCAGAGTACCCACGATATTGAGTACGGCAGCCATAATCACTGCTCGAACCGGGGAAAGGACACGGGTGGAAACTACGGTGGCAATGGCATTAGGGGCGTCTGTCCAGCCATTGACAAACTCCGCAGCCAGCGTTAATGCTAAAGCGGCTATCAGAGGGGAATTGACATTAGGCATGCTTGAGGGCTACCCCTTCAAGGACGTTAGCCACATCCTCACACCTATCAGTTGCCGACTCCATATGCTCATAAATCTCACGCCACTTAATAATGTGAGCAAAATCAGTAGAATCGGTAAAAAGCTCGCCCATTGCTGCGCGGTATACCCGGTCAGCCATATTCTCCAGCCGGTTAAGCTCCACGCACCGTTCCAGAACCCCCTTCAGCTCAGCCGGACGTCGCAAATGGGGCATTGCCCTCTCTACCTCAGCCGCCGCTTGGACTATGATATCAGCTAGCTCTTTAGCCCTGGGGGTAGAGCATTCTACTTTATAGATGAGCATGGCATCAGCCGCAGCATGAATAAAGTCAGTCACATCATCCAGGGTATGAGCCAGTAGGGCTATATCTTCCCTATCAAACGGGGTGACAAAGGTGCGATGCACCTGGGCTATAATCTGATGGGTAATAGTATCACCTTGGTGCTCAAGCTCAGTTATTTCACCAACACTCGCCTCAACGCCTTCACCGGTATCAACCAGCTTTTTTAGCCCTTGAGCCGCCTTCACCATATTCTGAGCGCTCTGCTCAAAAAGCCCAAAAAAACTTTCCTCCCTAGGAATAAAAGGAAATCTGGGCACTAAATATCCTCCTGTGCCAGCCAAAAGCTAGTGATGTCATTGGCAGCCTGAAATTAGGAAGTAAAGAACGTTTAATAAATAACAGTTCATAGTGAGTTTAGACGAGACGCCTATAATTGTCAAGCCAATACAAGCTATTGACAGGTGGCAGACCGGCGAGTAAAATCCCTGGGCTGTGGCAGTAAATAAACTTGACCATCCCTTAAATTAGTGCCATTATTATGACCATGTATATCATCATAGCCGGTGCCGGAGTAGTGGGTTTTCACATCGCTTCCCTGCTAGCTGAAGAGAAACACGAGGTAGTGGTAGTGGAACAATCTGAGGAGGCGCTAGACAACGTCCGCAGCCAACTTGATGTCGCCACCATCCTAGGAAATGCTGCCACCCCTAAAGTCCTGAAAGAGGCAGAAGCTCCTCGCGCCGATTTAGTCATTGCTGTCACCGATAGTGATGAAACCAATATCATTACCTGCTTCATAGCTAAGGAGTTAGGTGCCGGCATGACGGTAGCCAGAGTCCGCAACCCTGACTACTCGGGTTACTTTGTTGGTGCGGCTGAGTCTCCTACCGCCCCGCGAAGAGTAGTTAGACCTAAAACCCTCGGAGTAGACCTTTTCGTTAACCCTGAGGTTGAAGCGGCTAAGGAAGTAATCAGCATCCTGTCTAGCTTTTATCCTACCCCGGTGGAGGACTTCGCCGATGGTGCTGTCCAGATAAGGGAGTTTAGGGTGGAAAGAGAAACAATGGTGGATAGACCCTTGAGCGACATCACCTTCCCAAAGCCATGCGTCATTGCCGCTATTCTCCGGGCTGGAGGGGTTATTATGCCAAGCAGTGATGAACTCATCAAGCAAGACGACCACGTTTACTTAGTTGCCTCGCGAGAGTATATGGATAAACTAGGGGGGATGTTTGCTCAGCCACAACGTCCAGCCAAGAGCGTGGTCATCCTTGGCGGCGGACGGGTTGGCTTTCTGGTCGCCGAAGGATTACAGGGGCGCGGGGTCTCAGTTAAAGTCATTGAGAAGAATATAAACCGGTGCCAGGAGATCGCCGCCAAGCTGAAACAAACAACGGTAGTCCAAGGCGATGGTACCGACCGTGATTTTCTTACCGACCAAGGAGTCCCATTAGCTGATGCCTTTGTGGCTACCACCGAGAGCGATGAACGTAACATCCTCTCTGGACTACTAGCTAAGACCCTGGGGGTAACTAGAAATCTAAGCCTAATTGGCAATCCAGAAAATATCCCTCTGGCTGAGGCGGTTGGAGTTGATGTCGCGGCGTCACTTCCCTTACTTATTGCCAGTAAAATTGCCCGCTTTGTCCTCCACGGTGGGGCAATTTCTGTCGCCCTGCTCGGGGGTAAAGAGATACAAGCCATCGAATTTGTGGCTAGCCCGACGGCACATATTGTCCAACGAAAGATTTCAGAGGTGGGTTTACCTAAAGGGGCAATAGCCGGAGCTATTATTCATAACCAAGTAGTCATTATTCCCCAAAATGATAGCGTAGTACAACCGGGTGACCATGTTATTATAATATCCCCGCTTTCAGTTACCCCTGACGTGGAAAAGCTTTTCATGTAAAAAGTAATGAGAATAAAGGTTGTTCTCCACTACCTAGGGCTGTTAATAGCAGGTCTAGGACTCTCTATGCTCCTTCCCCTGGGTTGTAGCCTTTATTATCACGAGCCCGATTCCTCAGCCTTTGCCATCTCAATAGGCATCTGCATAGGTTCAGGCTTGCTGTTTTGGCGCTTGACTCCTGGTGGCGAGGGAAGGTTTAGTCGGCGGGAAGCAATAATGCTCGTCGCCGGGGCATGGGTACTAGCCTCAGCCTTTGGCGCTATACCTTTTAAACTGGCAGGAACCTGCCCCAGCTACCTTAATGCCTATTTTGAGACTATGTCAGGCTTTACTGCCACCGGAGCCTCAGTGCTCACCGATATTGAAAGCCAGCCCCACGCTATCCTTCTGTGGCGCAACTTCACCCAGTGGCTGGGTGGGATGGGGATAATAACCCTGTTTGTGGCTTTATTCCCTATATTTGGCATGGGAGCTGCCTACCTAGTTGAAGCTGAGATGCCTCAAGCCGAGAGGTTAACCGCCCGCATCCGGGATACGGTAAGGTCTCTATGGTTGTTGTACCTTGGTTTCTCAGCCGTGGAACTTATCCTGCTTTGGCGAGCAGGCGGAATACCTCTATTTGACGCAGCTACAATCACCTGCGGCACCATGGCTACCGGCGGCTTCTGTGCCAAAAATTTGAGCATCGGTGCTTATAACAGCCTAATCGTTGAAGGTATCGTTATCGCCTTTATGACAATTGCCGCAATCAATTTTGGGCTGTATTACTTTCTCTTCTGGAAACGCCAACCGAAGCGCCTCTTCAGCAACCCGGAGTTTCGGCTCTTTATTGCCCTCCTCACCGGGGCGTCTATTTTCATTGCCTTAAACCTAATTAAGAGCATGGGACTATCTATTGGTGACGCCTTCAGATACGGGGGCTTTCAAGCTGTGTCTATAATGACCACTACTGGCTTTAGCACCGCTGATTTCAACCTTTGGCCACCGTTCGCAAAGACAACTTTACTTATCCTGATGGTGATTGGAGGTTCAGCCGGTTCCACCGCCGGAGCAATAAAGGTTATCAGGCTTCTGGTATTGTTTAAGTATGTCTACCGACGAATCTCGAGCGCCTTTAACCCGAGGGCAGTGATACCGATAAAGGTGGGGGATAATGTGTTGTCAGAGGGAATCGTCTCCAAGCTTATGGGCATGACTATTTTGTACCTTACCGTCCTTATTGTGAGTTCCCTGATAATGACTGCTGTAGGGCTAGACCAGGTAAGCGCCTTATCTTCTGTTGCCGCCACTATGGGAACTGTCGGTCCTGGCTTGGGGTTGGTCGGACCGATGGCAAACTATCTCTTTATTCCTCCTCTGGGCAAGGTGGTGCTTATAATATGCATGCTGGCTGGCCGCCTTGAGCTTTTTACTGTTTTCGCCCTCCTTGCCCCCTCATTTTGGAAGTGGCGCTAAATAAATGGATGAAGATATTGAGACCTCTTGACAAAAAATTTATAATATCAGTTGCTAAATAATAAACGGAATAAAAAGTAATGTTTCGTAAAATTCTGGTACCGGTAATTGGCAGCCAAGCTGACGAAGAGGTAATTAAGCTTGCCTGTAGGCTGGCGAGGCAGGACAAGAGCGAAGTCCACGCCCTATATATCATTACTGTAAAACGCGACCTGCCACTAGATGCTGAAATTCAGCCTGAAATTCAGAAAGCCGAAGATATTCTAGAGCATATTGAGACTGTGGCTGAAAAGGAAAAATACAAGATAGATACCGACTTGCTCCAAGCCCGCCAAGTAGGACAAGCTATTGTTGATGAAGCAGCCAAACAAGGGGTTGACCTAATCCTGATGGGTCTTAGTTACAAGAGGCGCTTTGGCGAGTTTAGCCTGGGCGAAGTGGTGCCCTATGTGCTAAAAAATGCCCCCTGTTATGTTATAGTATATCAAAGCCCTGGTGAGTTTGCCGTATGAAAGTAATTATTATGGGTTGCGGACGAGTAGGAGCTCAACTAGCTGGACTGCTAGATGCTGACGGGCATTCAGTTACTATCCTGGATACCGATGCCTACAGTTTCCGAAGGCTACCATCTACCTTCAGTGGCATAGCCCTGGTTGGCAACGGGCTCAATGAAGAAGTACTTAAAAAGGCAGGGATAGAGGAGGCAGACGCCTTTGTCGCAGTAACCCAGGGAGACAATCGCAACGTTATGGCGTCCCAAATCGCCAAGCATATTTTCAATGTGCCTAGGGTCATTTGCCGGATTTATGACCCTTTGCGCCAGGAACTATACAGCACCTTAGGGCTGGAAACCTTCAGCCCGACCACAATATTTGCCCAGATGCTAAGAGAAAAGCTAGAGAGCTGAGGGGAAATTATGTACATCATAGTTGTTGGTGGCGGTAGGTTAGGTTACTACCTGACTAAAGCCCTGATAAGTGAAGGGCACGAAGTACTGATAGTGGAAAAGAACCCCACCATATGCCAAAACATCAACGATGAACTGGGCACTGTTTGTTTTCGTGGCGATGGTTGCGAGGCAGCCACTCTGGCTGAAATTGGCACTGCTCGAGCTGATATGCTGATTGCGGTAACCGGTGATGACGAAGATAATCTTGTTGCTTGCCAGGTAGCCAAGCATAAATTTAATGTCCCCCGGACTATAGCCCGGGTGAGAAACCCAAAGAATGAAACCATTTTCAAGACACTAGGCATTGATGTTACCGTAAGCAGCACTAACATTATCCTTGAATATATAAAGGAGGAGGTGCCAACGCACCCCCTGACCCACCTACTAACCATTAGAGACAAGGGACTAGAGATTGTAGAAGTAAAAATCCCGCCTGACTCAACTACGGTAGGTAAACCAGTAAAGGAGCTCCCGCTACCAGAGGGAAGCAAACTGGTGCTAATTATTCCTAAAGAACACAAACCTCATGTACCTTCAACTGATACTATTCTTCGTGACGGAGACCGGGTAATAGCAGTTACTACCCCTGAGTCGGAAGAGGCACTGCGAGCTGTCCTGAGAGGCGATTAAACCTCTCGTGATAAATAATTTTCCGCCAAGCACCTAGTAGGGCTAACATCAGGAGGCTTCCCATGACTATAAGCAGGTTTAGCAAGTATCGGACGCTACTTATTATTGTCCTAGTAACAACTA
>CAYQQD010000018.1:0-13291 GCA_964419575.1 uncultured Dehalococcoidales bacterium
GTTGAGGCAGCACCTGCCATGCCGGCAGCCGAAGAGCTAGTTGAGGCAGTGGCTGGTGAAGGGGTAGAGGCAGAGCCCTCACCTCCCGCCGAGTTAGCTGAAAAGATGCCTGAGCCTGAGCCAGTAAAACCGGCTTCTGTAGAATCGAAGGAGAGACCGGCGAAGCCGAGAAGGAGAGTGAGAAAGGTAAAGGATACGGACTCTGCCTCATTAAAATCGAGGGAGAAACCGGAGAAACCGGCGAAGCCGACAAGGAGAGTGAGGAAGGTAAAGGATACGGACTCTGCCTCCCTAAAATCAAAGGAGCAAGATGCTACAACCCAAACGAGTGAAATACCGCAAGAGTCATAAAGGACGCCGCCGGGGTGAAGCCCAGGCAGGGAACACGATTGTTTTTGGCGACTTTGGTTTGCAGGCACTGGAGTCAGCCTGGGTTACTAGTCGGCAGATTGAAGCCGCCCGGCGGGCAATGACCCGTTATATTCGGCGTGGCGGTAAAATCTGGATACGCATTTTCCCTGATAAACCGGTTACCCGAAAGCCAGCCGAGACCCGTATGGGTGGAGGTAAGGGTGCTCTAGACCATTGGGTAGCTGTGGTTAAACCGGGGAGAATCTTGTTTGAAATGGGGGGTGTTGGTGAGGAGGTAGCCAGAGGAGCAATGCGACTGGCCTCATATAAGCTTCCTATTGGTACTAAATTTGTGGCGAAAGAAGCCAGTGCCGGTGTTAGCAGTGAATCAGGAGATAAGGAGCTAGCCCAAGTTGAAGGTTGAGGAGATTCGAGCCCTCAGTGATGAGGAATTGACCAAGCAATTAGAAGCCGCTCATCAGGAGCTTTTTAACCTTCGTTTTCGCTTGGCGACCAAGCAGTTAGTAAACCACCGCGAAATTCCGAGGGTTAAAAGGAAGATTGCTCAGCTAAAGACCATAATAAAGGAGAGAGAGCTGGGGATAAAGCATCCAGCAAAAGCTTAAGCCTATGGATGGAAAGCGCAAAATCAGGTTTGGTCGTGTGGTGAGTAATAGGATGGACAAGACGGTGGTGGTGGCAGTAGAAACACCTAAGCGCCATCCTCTATATGGGAAAGCCATCAGGAGGGTGGTTAAATACAAAGCCCACGATGAAAAAAATAGGTGTGGGCTGGGAGATTTAGTTAAGATTATAGAGACTCGCCCGCTCTCCAGGTATAAGCGGTGGCGGGTAGCTGAGATAATAACCAAAGGAGAGATGGTTACGGTTGAACCTGAGGAGATAACCTGAAATTAGTTTTGGGGGAAATGGCGTGATTCAAGCGTATACCAGACTTAAGGTGGCAGATAATACCGGTGCCCGACAAATTATGTGCATTAATGTATTGGGTGGCACCAGGAAGAGATATGCTTATCTGGGTGATGTTATTGTGGCTACGGTCAAACGGGCGACCCCTGAGGCGGTGGTGAAGAAGGGAGATGTGGTCAGGGCGGTTATCGTTCGTAGTGTTCAGCCATATCGGCGCCCTGATGGCTCTTATATTAGGTTCGATGAAAATGCGGCAGTGATTCTTACTGATAAGAATAATCCTAAGGGGACTCGAATATTTGGACCGGTAGCCCGGGAGTTGAGGACGAGGAATTTTACCAAGATTATATCACTGGCGCCTGAAGTTTTGTGAGGGGAAAAGCGGTGAAGATTAGAAAGAATGATACCGTAGTAGTTATTGCTGGCAAGGATAGGGGTAAGAAGGGCAAGGTGCGCTTTGCTTACCCCAAGGATGAGAAAATACTGGTAGAGGGCATCAACTTTATCAAAAGGCATACCAGGGCAGTACGTCAGGTTAGGCAGGCAGGCATAATAGAACGAGAGGCGCCAATTCACGTGTCAAATGTTATGCTATTGTGTAGCCGGTGTAATCGTCCTACCCGGGTTGGCTTCCACTTTTTGGAGGATGGTAGGAAGGTTCGTATTTGTCGCTCTTGTGGTGAGGTAATTGATTAAATGTCACGACTCAAGGAAAGGTATAGAAAAGAGGTCATCCCCAAGCTGATGGAGCTTTGTGGATATAAGAATATAATGCAGGTACCGCGCCTAGACAAGATAGTGCTTAATATTGGCTTGGGAGAGGCGATTCAGAATGCCAAGGCTCTGGAGGCAGCCGAGAGGGATTTGATGACTATTTCGGGGCAAAAACCGGTGATAACCCGGGCTAAGAAGTCCATCGCTTCCTTCAGGTTGAGGTCGGGGATGCCTATCGGGCTAAAGGTAACCCTGCGGGGGAAGCGTATGTATGACTTTTTTGACAAGCTGGTAAACGCTGTCTTACCTCGGGTGCGTGAATTTCAAGGGGTTTCCCGGAACTCCTTTGATGGCCGGGGAAACTACACATTGGGGCTTAAGGAGCAGCTTGTCTTCCCTGAGATAGATTACGATAGTATAGATAGAATACGGGGACTGGAGGTGTCAATTATCACTACGGCTAAAACAGATGACGAGGGTAGGCATCTGCTGGAGGCATTAGGTATGCCTTTTACTAGGGATTGATTGAAGGAATGGCTAAAAAGTCAAAGATTGTCAAGTCAGAGCGTCCGGCTAAATATAAGGTACAGCAGCACCATCGGTGTTATTTGTGTGGTCGGCCTCGTGCCTATATCCGTAGGTTCGGCTTGTGTCGTATTTGTTTTCGTCAGCTGGCTCTGGCGGGTCAGATTCCTGGGGTAAAAAAATCAAGCTGGTAAGATGTAGTTTATTAACCCTATCCCCTGTATCCCCTTCCCCTTAATAAGGGGAAGGGGGAGTGTAGGTAAGAGAGGGGCTTTGCCCCTCTCTAAAATCTCTTCCCCCCTCTCCTTTTAAGGAGAGGGGGATAAAGGGGGTGAGGTCAATAAACAATCTGTAACTAAATGTTTTAAAATAAGGTAGACTAAGGAGATAGACGTGACTGTTTCCGACCCAATAGCTGATATGCTAACCCGAATCCGAAATGCTATTATGGCGAGGCATGACTCGGTGTTGATACCAGCCTCAAGGATAAAGCTATCTATTACTAGAATCCTTAAAGCCGAGGGTTTCATTAATGACTATGAGGTGCTTAGGGGTAAGCCGCACCGGGTAATTAAGATTCACCTTAAATATGATGATAAAAATCAGCCAGTCCTTTCTGGACTGGAGCGGGTAAGTAAGCCCGGGCTGCGGGTATATACCGGGAGAAATGAAATCCCCCGTGTCTATGGTGGTTTGGGTATTGCTATCCTGTCTACACCCAAGGGGGTGATGACTGGACAGCAAGCTTGGCACCAGGAGATTGGTGGTGAGATATTATGCTACGTGTGGTAAACCAATGTTGGAGTGGTATATATGTCTAGAGTGGGACGGATGCCGATAACGGTGCCACAGGGTGTGGCGGTGAGTATTAATAAAGATAACGAGGTTATTGTGACCGGACCTAGGGGGGAGCTTCGTCGTCGTTTTAACCCTGATATGTCAATTACCTTAGATAATAATAACCTGACAGTGTCGCGGCCTAGTGATGGCAAAGAGCACCGCTCCCTGCATGGGCTGACGCGGAGCCTCTTGGCTAATATGGTGGAGGGGGTAACAAGTGGCTTTGAGAGGAACCTTGAAATAGTAGGGGTGGGTTATCGGGTTCAAAAGGCGGGGGATAAGCTGGTATTTTATGTCGGCTTCTCCCACCCGGTGGAAGTATCACCGTTGCCCGGTGTGTCTTTGGCTACAGAGGGGACAAATCGGGTTAAGGTTACCGGGATTGATAAAGAAGCGGTTGGTCAGATGGCAGCCGAGATTAGGGCTATTCGCCCCCCCGATGCTTATAAAGGTAAAGGGATTAGATATGTTGGCGAGCTGGTTCGCTTGAAGCCGGGTAAAGGCAGGCAGACTGCTAAGTGAGAGTAGATAATGAGCAAAATTGAGCCCAGAGCAGCGCGTATCAGAAGACATAGCCGAGTTAGAGCCAAGGTGAGGGGCACTACCTCTAGGCCGCGCCTGTGTGTTTTCCGCAGCTTGAATCATATTTATGCCCAGGTTATTGATGATTCGCAGGGGCACATCCTGACTCACGTCTCAACCCTTGACCCCGAGATAAGGGATAAGGTCGCTGGTAAGGCAAAGACGGGTGAGGCTGAGCTTGTTGGCAGTCTGGTGGCTAAGCGAGCCTTGGGTAAGGGGATAACTCAGGTAGTCTTTGACCGTGGCGGGTACAAGTATCACGGCCGAGTTAAGGCGTTGGCTGAGGCAGCTCGGGAGGGAGGGCTGAAATTCTAAGGAGGTCTTCTTAATCAGTGAAAGAGATAGTAAGCAAGATAGACCCAACGGAACTGGCACTGTCTGACAAGTTGGTCTATATTAATCGGGTGACCAAGGTGATGATGGGTGGGAAGCGCCTCAATTTTAGCGCCTTGGTGGTAACTGGCGATGGCAACGGGCATGTAGGCATTGGCACCGGTAAGGCTAACGAAGTGCCAGCGGCAATCAGTAAGGCTAGCGCTATGGCGAGGAAGAATTTGATTAAAGTGCCGCTGGCTGGGAACACTATTCCCCACGAAATAAGGGTCAAATTTAGCGCCGCCAAGGTGTTATTAAAACCAGCAGCACCAGGTATAGGTATTATCGCTGGGGGTAGTGTCCGGGCTGTGGTTGAGGCAGCTGGAATCAAGGACATTTTGACTAAATCTTTGGGTAGCTCAAATAAGGTTAATGTGGCTAAGGCAACGATGCTTGCCCTTATGCGGCTTAGAGAGCCAAAAAAAGAGTCAGCCAAACGTAAGTCGGTGCCTAAAGTTGAGGAGGTGGTTTCTAGTGGCTAAGTTACGCATCACTTGGGTTAAGAGTGGCATTGGCTATAATGAGGTTCAGAAGAGGACATTAAAGGCTCTCGGTTTTCATCGGCTAAACCAGAGCGTGACCCATAATGACTGTAGTTCAATTCGGGGCATGATTAATAAGGTGAAGCATCTAGTTAAGGTAGAGGAGGAAAGCAGTGAGGCAGGATGAACTCTCCCCAGCCCCAGGCTCTAAGAAAAGCCGAAAGCGAGTGGGTCGGGGAGATAGTAGTGGACATGGCAGCTATTCAGGGCGGGGTTGTAAAGGGCAGAAGGCTCGTACTGGTGGTAAGATGCCCCGCGGCTTTGAAGGTGGGCAGCTACCTTTAATCAAACGCCTGCCCCAGAAGCGTGGCTTTGTCAATATTTTTAGAACCGAGTATAGTGTGGTTAATATCGGTAAACTCAATATGTTTGAGGCAGGGAGTGAGGTAACGCCAGAAAGATTGGTAGCCGCCGGAGTGGTAAAATCTCTGGGGCACCCAATCAAGATTCTGGGCGATGGTGAGATTAGTCATCCCCTGGTGGTAAAGGCAAACAAGTTCTCGGCTGCGGCTAAAGCCAAGATTGAGGCAGCCGGGGGCACAGTGGAGGAAGTTGGGCATGCAGCGAAGACAGGCTAGACCACGATTACTCCAAGCAATGTTTGATGCCATCCGGATACCTGATCTAAGGCGTCGAATTCTGTTTACCGTCGGCATGCTGGCGATATTCCGTTTTATAGCCCATGTGCCTCTTCCTGGGGTGGATGCTGGTGCCCTGCAGGAGCTATTTCAGCGTAATGCGCTACTGGGTATGCTAGACCTGTTTAGTGGCGGGGCTATGAGGTATTTCAGTGTGGTGGCGATGGGGGTTTATCCCTATATCACGGCTTCAATTGTGATGCAGCTAATGGTGCCCATTATCCCCCGACTGCAAGCCCTTTCCCAGGAGGGCGAGGCTGGCAGGAATAAGATTAATCAGTATACCCACTGGTTAACTGTGCCCATGGCTGGCATCGCTGGTTACGGGCAGATAATCTTGCTCCAGCGTGAAGGTGTGGTCACTGCTATGTCTGGTCTACCGATGGCGGCGATGGTTTTAGCTACGATAGCCGGCACTATGTTCTTGGTCTGGCTGGGCGAGCTTATCACCGAATACGGCATTGGTAACGGCGTATCAATAATAATCTTTGGTGGCATTGTGGCTGGCTTACCTACTATGATTGGTCAGGGCATTTTGGCTGCCGCAGTCGGAACCGGTTTAGAGCGTTATGTTCCTATAGCTGCTTTCATTGCTATAGTCATAGTCACTATGGCGGTAATAGTCATCTTTACCGAGGCGCACCGCCGTATCCCGGTTCAATATGCTCGTAGTGTCTTTCGTGGTGGTCGTATGTATCGGCAGGCAGGCTCAACCCACATCCCGCTGCGGGTAAACACCGCTGGAATGATACCTCTTATCTTTGGCATGTCGCTGGTAATCTTCCCCGGTATGATAGCTAGCTACTTTGTCGCTCCGGCTGGAGCTGAGCCTAATTTGGCTAACACTATTCAGAACCTGTTTAGCCCTGCTTCAATGTTTTACTGGGGGCTTTACTTTGTGCTGGTGGTTGCCTTCACCTTCTTTTATACTATGGTTATCTTTGGGCAGCAGGATTTACCTGGTGTCTTACAGCGGCAGGGAGGGTTTATCCCCGGGATTCGACCGGGAAAACATACCGCTGATTATCTTAACCAGGTCATTAAGCGTATTACCTGGGCGGGTGCCCTTTTCCTGGCGGTAGTGGCAATAATGCCCTTCATGGCTCAGAAGGCTCTTCCCAATATTCAGGTGATACAGCTATCAAGCATGGGCTTACTGATTATGGTTGGTGTTATCTTGGATACTATGAAGCAGATAGAAGCGCAACTGGTGATGCGACGCTATGAAGGCTTTATTAAATAGGAGAAAGAGTGTATATTATTTTTCTGGGTGCTCCCGGGTCGGGCAAGGGAACACAGACTGCTTATGTGGCTCAGAAGCTAAATTTGGTTCATATTGCTACCGGCGATTTGTTTCGACAGGCAGTAGAGCAGGGAACCGGGCTAGGAATGAAGGTTAAGTCTTATATGGAAAAGGGAGTGCTTGTGCCTGACCAAATAACAATAAAAGTGGTTCTAGAGCGTATCTCGGCTCCAGATTGTGAGCCTGGGGTGGTTTTTGATGGTTTTCCCAGGAATCTGAAGCAGGCTGGGGCATTGGATAAGGCCTTAGCCCGGAAAGCTAAGGCGATAAATAAGGTGGTATATATCAGGGTCCCTGAAGAGGAGCTTATAAAACGCTTGAGCGGGCGCTGGGTTTGTCGTAATTGCCAAACGCCATATCACTCCATAGATTCGCCGCCCAAGGTTTGGGGTAGGTGTGATAAGTGCGGTGGTGAGCTATATCAGCGCCCTGACGATACTGTTAAAGTGGTTAAAAAGCGGCTGGAGGTCTATCTTGCCCAGACAGCTCCCCTTATTGATTATTACAACCAGGCTGGTAAGCTACTGGAGATAGATGGAAAGGGGAGGGTGGAGGAGGTAGGTGACAGAATAATCGCTGCCCTTCAAGGAGAGAATGTGTAGCTAAATGGGAATAATCATTAAGTCTGACCGAGAGATTGCGGTTATGAGGCAGGCAGGTAGAATTGTGGCAATCATACTGGGGATATTGGGTAAGCAGGTAAGACCAGGGATGAAAACCAAGGAGTTGGATATTATCGCCGGTAGAGAGGCGGAAAGACTGGGAGCTAAGCCCTCGTTTAAGGGATACCGGGGATTTCCAGCTAACCTTTGTGTCTCGGTAAATGATGAGATAGTGCATGGGATTCCCGGGGAGCGGGTCTTAAGTGAGGGAGATATTGTCTCTCTTGACTTTGGCGCTATTTTTGACGGTTTTCAGAGTGATGCTGCGGTGACCATAGGCGTGGGTGAGATTAGCCCAGAGGCTAGGCAGCTTCTGGGAATTACCCAAGCGGCTCTAAAGGCTGGCATCGCTGCTGCCTATTCCGGGGCGAGGTTGGGAGACATCTCGGCGGCTATTCAGAATTGCGCCGAGTCAAGAGGCTATTCGGTAGTCCGTGAGTATACCGGACACGGTATTGGTCGGGAGATGCATGAGGAACCCCAGATACCCAATTTTGGTCAGCCAGGAACCGGGCCAGTGCTGATGAAGGGTATGACCCTTGCCCTTGAACCTATGGTCAGTATTGGCGATTGGCATACCCGGCTTGGTAGTAACCAGTGGACGGTATTTACCGCTGACGGGAGTCTTTCCGCCCACTTTGAGCACACTATTGTTATCACTGAGGCTGAACCAGAGGTGCTTACTAGCTTATAAAGAAGGAGTCTATGCCTAAGAAGGAGGCTATTGAGGTTGAGGGGACAGTAGTGGAGCCATTGCCTAATGCTATGTTTCGTGTCGAGCTGCCTAATGGGCATAAGGTGCTGGCTCACATTTCGGGTAAGATAAGATTGCATTATATTAAAATCTTGCCCGGTGACAGGGTACTGGTAGAACTTTCTCCCTACGACCTAAGTCGGGGTAGGATTACCTACCGTTTTAAGTAATAAGAGGTTATCATGAAAGTTAGGGCTTCAGTTAAGGTCAGATGTGAAAAGTGTCGCGTGGTGAAGCGACGGGGGGTAGTCATGGTCATTTGTCGCAACCCTAGACATAAGCAGAGGCAAGGCTGAATGCCTGCCGAGGGAGGACTATAATGCCACGTATAGCTGGGGTAGATATACCTAAAAATAAGCAGATTTGGGTTTCACTACAGTATATCTATGGCATTGGCCCTACCTTGAGCCGGAGAATTCTAGCTCAAACTGGGATTAATGCTGAAACCAAGGCGGATAGCCTTACTGAAGACGAGGTTAATCGTCTCCGGGAGGTTATTGACCGGGGGTATAAAGTTGAAGGTGAACTTAGAAAAGAGGTTGACCTAAATATCAAGCGTCTCATTGAGATTGGTAGCTACCGTGGTATCAGGCATCGGCACGGTCTGCCGGTCAGAGGGCAGCGAACCCGAACCAATGCTCGCACCAGGCGTGGGGCTCGCCGGACAGTGGCTGGTAGGGGCAAGAGACGCGGTATGGCTAAGAAGTAGTAAACCGTTATAATATATTGAGACAGGAGATTAGAATGCCGCAGAAGAAGCGAACTAAAGTAAGAAAGCGAGAGCGAAAATCTATCCCGGAGGGGAGAGCCTATATCCAGTCGACTTTTAATAATACCATTGTGACTCTCACCGACCTCCAGGGTAATGTTATTGCTTGGGCAAGCTCAGGGGCAGCCGGGTTTAAAGGCTCGCGTAAAGGCACTCCTTATGCCGCTCAATTGGCGGCTCGTGACGCCGCCCGTCGGGGGATGGAATATGGCCTACGCCAAGTAGAGGTCTATGTTAAAGGGCCAGGTAGTGGGCGTGAGGCAGCTATTCGTTCGCTCCAGAGTTCAGGCCTTTATATTACCGGTATTCGAGATGTGACTCCGGTTCCACATAACGGTTGTCGCCCGCCTAAAAGAAGACGGGTGTAAGGCAGGGAAATGGCACGATATACAGCAGCAGTTTGTCGATTATGTCGCCGTAGCGGCGAAAAATTAATGCTTAAAGGCAGTAGGTGTCTTACGCCTAAGTGTGCTATGGATAGGCGGGGGAAGCCCCCGGGGCGGCAGCTTGGTCGGCGGCGCCGACTTTCCGACCGTGGGTTGCAACTGCGGGAAAAGCAAAAAGCCCGTCAGACCTACGGAGTTATGGAGAGGCAGTTTAGGCGGATTTTTGCCCAAGCCGAGAGGCAGTCAGGCATCACCGGCGAAAATCTGCTGGTGCTGCTGGAGAGACGACTTGACAATGTGGTCTATCGTTTGGGCTTCGCCGATTCTCGTTCTCAAGCTCGTCAGCTGGTTCAGCACGGGCATATCCTGCTTAATGGGCGTAAGACCAATATACCCTCCTGCTTGGTCAAGGAGGATGACGTCATTAGTTGGAAGGAGAGTAGTACTAAAACTGGATATTATCAGCAGGTAGTCCAGGGTATGCCAGCTAAGTCGGTTTTGAGTTGGTTGAGCCTGGATAAAGAGAACCTAGTTGGTCGAGTTGTATCATTGCCTACCCCTGATGACATTGATGCTAAATTTGAGGGGAAGGCTATAGTTGAGTACTATTCACGGTAATACATTGATGGGGAGGTAGCACTTTGTCTCGCTTAGCAATACCAAAGATTGAGTGTGTTGAGGGTAAAGATAACTTTGGCCGATTCTTAGCCCAGCCACTGGAGAAGGGCTTCGGCGTTACTTTAGGCAATTCATTGCGCAGGGTGCTGCTCAACTATCTTCCGGGGGCAGCAGTAACTAGGGTTAGGATTGAGGGAATTGAGCATGAATTCTCGACTATTCCTCATGTTAAGGAAGACGTTACCGAGTTCTTGCTTAATGTTAAAGAGTTAAGGCTAATCCCCCTTTCAGGTCAACCAGGTAAGTTAACACTGGAGGTAGAAGGGGAGGGACGGGTTTGTGCTGCTGACATTAAGCCCTCGACTGACTTTGAAATTGCCAACCCAGAACTATATTTAGCTACCCTAGATTCGCCTGATGCCAGACTTTATGCGGAGTTTGATGTGGAGTTTGGTGAGGGCTACAGGCAGGCTGAGTCTGGTGATAATCTGCCTGTGGGCACTATTCCCGTAGACGCTATCTTTACCCCGATACGCAAGGTCAATTTTACCGTTGAGCCAACCCATGTTGGTGAGGAGAGTAGCCGCGAGCAGTTGTATCTGGAGGTGTGGACTGATGGTACTATATCCCCAGTTGATGCCATCAGCCGCAGTGCTGCCATTCTGGTAGAGCAGTTAACCCCATTTGTTAATTATGCTAAAGTTACTCCGTTAAAGGAAGAGAAGGAGCTTGCTGGTCTAGCTATTCCGGAGGAACTGTCTAACACGCCCGTTGACCAGCTGAATCTATCAGTGCGTACCATGAATTGCTTGAGACGCGGCGGGATTGCTACCGTGGGGCAAGTTATCGCTACCGGGGAGAAAGGGTTACTTTCGCTGCGGAATTTTGGTCAGAAGTCTAAACAGGAGATAGAGACGCGGCTCAACGAGTTAGGTTTGTCCCTTAAACCTAAAGCTGAAGACACAACTCCACCAGATGAAGAGGGCAAGGGTGAGGCATAAAGTAGCTGGTAGAAAATTATGCAGTTCCTCGGGACATAGAAGGGCAATGTATCGTAACTTGGTTACTGACCTTTTGGGTTACGGGAAAATTACCACCACTGAGGCTAAAGCCAAGGAGGTGCGTGGCTTGGCGGAGAAGATGATTACCTTGGGGAAAAAGGGCGGACTTCACTCCCGTCGTCAGGCATTAGCCTTTATTTTAGATGAGAAGGTAACCGACAAGGTATTTACTGACCTTGCCTCAAGGTATGCCGAGCGCTCTGGTGGATACACCCGTATTACTAAGCTAGGACCAAGACTGGGTGATGGGGCACCTATGGTTCGGCTTGAGTTGGTGGAATAAGGGAGGTCGAGCCTTGGCAGCAACGACTAAGATTGTGTTAATTATGGAATATGATGGCACCCGCTACCACGGCTTCCAGTTGCAGGATGGTTTTCCCACTATTCAAAGCGAGACGGAGGCAGCGCTGCGGAAGCTTACTGGGGAAAGGCTCCGGGTGGTGGCAGCTAGTCGAACTGATGCCGGGGTTCACGCTAAAGGACAAGTGGTTAGCTTCAGGACAAGGTCGTCTCATCCCTTACCGGCTTTTATTAACGGGCTGAACTACTATTTGCCGAGGGATATTGCCATTAAGTCAGCCCATAGAGTCGGCGATTCTTTTAATATTAGGCGTGATGCCGTTAGTCGGGAATATAACTATTATATATTAAATAGCTTGACCCGGTCTCCAATCATGACTGGCTTTTCATATCTGGTTACCGGACACCTTGATATTGAAGCCATGAATTTGGCATGTCAGGCTCTTATTGGTGAGCACGACTTTGTCTCATTTGCTAGTTGTATCGGGGACAGGGCAAAGAATACGGTGCGGAGCGTGTATCAGGCAAAAATAGACAAGGACGGGGAATTAGCCGTTTTCAATATGGTGGCTAACTCCTTCTTGCCTCATCAGGTGCGTAATACTGTAGGTGCTCTAATTAGAGTTGGCCTGGGTAAAATGAGTATTGACCAGTTTCATAGTCTAATTGAGGCTAGAAAGCCGGGACTAGCCGGTCCAGCCGCTCCCGCCTACGGGCTGTGCCTTATGCGCATAAATTATTCCACCCCCTTTGGAGGAGACGGTGAAGACCTATAGCCCTAAGGTGTCTGAAATCAAGCGAGAATGGCGCGTTATTGATGCTACCGACCAAGTTTTAGGTCGGCTAGCCACCCGGGTGGCTCGGTTACTTATGGGCAAGCACAAGCCAACATTCAGTCGGAATTTGGATGTCGGCGATTATGTTGTGGTAATCAATGCCGAGAAGGTTCGGGTTACCGGTAATAAGGCTAAGCAGAAGGTCTACTACCGGCATTCAGGCTATCCCGGAGGGCTTAAGAGTATCACTTATGACAAATTGATGCAGACTAATCCGACTCGGGTGATTGAGCATGCGGTTGAGGGGATGTTGCCTCACACCCGACTGGGTGCTAGAATGATGAAGAAGCTCCGGGTCTATGTCGGCGAGGCTCATCCTCACCTGACCCAGACAAAGAAGTAGGTTCAGATGGTAAAACAAATTTACTATTACGGAGTAGGTAAACGTAAGACGGCGGTAGCCCGGGTAAGGCTGCTGCGCGGGGATGGCTCTATTATTGTCAATAATTTGCCTTATGAGGAGCGTTTCCCCCGTCTTGAGCACCGCCGAGCAATACTGCAACCACTTCTGGTTACTGATAGCGTAGGTAAGTATGATGCTGTGGTTAAGGTAGATGGCGGTGGTATATCAGGGCAGGGTGGTGCCATTGCTCATGGTATTGCTCGAGCCCTGGTAAAGGCTGATGAAAGCCTCAAAACAATACTACGTCAGAACGGACTGCTTACCCGGGACGCTCGGGCTAAAGAGCGGAAAAAGGCTGGGCTCAAACGAGCCCGCAAAGCCCCTCAATACACCAAGCGGTAAAGACTGGACAAGTTACTTTTTATGTAGTCCACAATTACTTTCAAACATTTCTGTCCGACGACTCAGCCCGTCCGTAGTCATCTTCTAGTCTTACTACATCGTCTAGTTCAGGGGTTGACACCTCAATAAAGGTTGTGTCTTCTATAGCCTCCAGGCGGTGCTTGGTCAAGGGAGGGATTCTGAGGCTGAGGCCGGGCTGGGCTATATATGAGGTCGTCTTACCATTGGCTTCTTCAACCTCTAACTTTACCTTCCCCTCATAGATATACAGGCTTTCGTCCTTCTTCTTATGGTATTGAAGGCTAAGCCGGTGCCCCTTTTTAACGAAGATTAACTTACCCGCATACTTTGGGGTGTGAG
>CAYQQD010000019.1:0-7270 GCA_964419575.1 uncultured Dehalococcoidales bacterium
GGTTCTTCCAATCTTCTGGTGGGACCTTGAAAGTATCCGTGGTCTACTGGCAAGAACAGAGCATGCCCGTCCGATTGGATTAATTGTGCCATGCGGTTTGCCATTCCCCATTCCATGTTAATAATCCTCCTCTTATGTTTATGGTTTGTTGCCCAGTCACAGTAGTAACCGGGCATTTTCACCCCGTCTCATTGACTCCATATTATACTATATATAAGACATAAGTTAATTCGTGGGGCAACTTTTGAGAATGACTTGGTTTTGGGGAAACAGTGTAACGAAACGCTATCTTGTTCAATTAGGTCTTTGGCAGCGTTAGCTTTTTGGCCCCATAAACAAAAAAGAGAGCCTCCCGAAATCTCGGGAGGCTCTCTGAGTTAGCATCAGACCAGGAGTTAAGCCGGTGGTCGCCTTGTCCTGATGATGAGGACAATCACCACTATGGCTAGCGCCGCACCAACACCGATGATGGCGTCCAGGTCAGGGTAATCCTCTTTGCCGGCGGGATGTTGATTACTGGTGGTGCCGGAGCCACCCAGGCATTGACTGTGCTCCTGCCCTTGATGACGCCAGCGGTGAAGGTCTCGGTGGTGGCTAGATGGACCTCGGCTTCCCTCAGCTTGCTGATGATTTATTCCGGAGTGAAGTTCTTTCCGACCATTTGGTACATAGAATATTGCAGGCTGAATATTTTTGGTTTTGATGCGTCTTACAGACAGCCTGGTCTATTGTTCGTTCCAGCAATAGTATACAACAGTGACAAATAGCCTCAAAACTGCATTGGATAAAAGATTTTAAAAAATTGTTCCTTAGGGTATTGACAAAGATTCAATAAAGGTGTATGTTAGAAATATATAACGTTAGAAATATTTAACATGGAGGGGGAAGACCGTGAAGATGAGAACGGCGTTATTGGCAGTCTGGGTTTTTACTGCCATTCTGACCACTTTCTTGGTGTCTTTGCGAGAGTATTATGTTGCCATTGCCACCACTGCAGGCGCAGTTATACTTACTCGTCGCGAACTTTGGTATTTAGCTAAGTTTAGGAAATTACCGCCTTTTGATGAGAGGGTAAGAGATAACATGAGAAAGGCGGCTAGAAATGGCTTCATCTTCTTTGCTGCTGGCTCTGCAATTCTTATGTTGTGTTTCAGCACTGATTTAATCTACGTTACTAATTTTGCCCCGGTACGTGTTATGAGTGGTCTATTCTTAAGCGGCGGATTGGTATATCTATTATCCTACGTGTTTTATGACCGGGTGGCACCTAAATTAAGTGAAAAGGAATCTAGAAGGCTAAAGACATTTCTTCAGGTAGCTGGAATAGCCGCCGGAGCTGGTATCAGTAGCGCTATTCTCCGCATCGTATTATACGCTACACTCGGGTTTGAAGAGCCTGTTTTCTTTGTTATCGCCGTTTATTTATCCCCTGGGGCGATTGCGGTAGGGCTTATTGGTAGTCTGGTCATATTTGCCAAAGGGCTACTGAGAAAGCAACTGCCACAGATGGCTGACTAAGTATATAGCACGGATGTTGTACAAGGATGAAAACGAGGATAAAAGAATACCGAACCAAGCGCAACTTGACACAAGAAAAACTGGCTCAGCTAGTAGGAGTCAGACGAGAAACAATAATATTCCTGGAACAGGGGAAATATAATCCTTCCCTGAAACTGGCTAACAATGTGGCTAAAGCATTGGAGACTAAAATAGAGGAGATATTCATCTTTGATGATGAGCAGTAGTATTACCAAATATAAGGAGGTAAGCGAATGCCGAGGAAACTAAAAATCACACTATGGGTAGCGATAGGTCTACTTATCGCAACATTTGCTGTAATCGGGTGGATGAACTGGACGAACCGGGTAGAAAGTGAGTTGTTTCCAGGAAGTTGGTTGTTTAACCTATTGATGACTATTTTTGGCTTAATCTTTGCCTGTGGAGTGCTAATAGTCTATTGGACTAGAAGATTCTGGATTAAGATGGTTATCAAGGAGCGGAACCTCAAGAGATATTTATTAATGGCTGGTGCATCAGCCATGGGCATACTCTTCTTCGGGGTTCCTGTGCATATGCTCACTGAGTTTGGCTTTGTGATGGCTACTATTGTCTGCCCAATAGCTCTAGTTGTGGGTGCGGTTCTGGCGTTGAGGTTCAAAAGCGCCCCTGCAAGCTAGATGGTGAAGAACTTCAATAATTAAGGACAAGGAGGGAATCAATGAAAAGTGTCTTGTTATTTATTATGGGGCTGATAGCAGCTACCTGTCTGGTGGCGGGATGCTCAAGTGTTGTCAGCAACGGCGATCCAGCGTGGTCACCAGATGGCACTAAGATTGCGTTTACATTTGAACGAGGGACTACGCTTAAGATCTCGGCCACTGAGATCTGGGTCATGGGTGCTGATGGTAGCAACAAGACAAAGCTTGCCAGCAATGCTGGCGATCCCGCGTGGTCACCAGATGGTACTAAAATCGCCTTTGATTCCGAACAGGGAGGCAACCCCGACATCTGGGTCATGAATGCTGACGGTAGCAACGAGAAGAATCTTACCAATAGTACCACTCAAGAGTATCATCCAGCGTGGTCACCAGATGGTACCAAGATTGCCTTTACCTCTTTGAGCTCAGGCAACCCTGACATCTGGGTCATGGATACCGATGGTAGTAACCCGAGGAATCTTACCAATAGTGCTGCTGAGGACTTCTATCCGACATGGTCACCAGACAGCACCAAGATTGCCTTTCAGTCCGGACGACCTAGGGGTAGTGGCGACATCTGGGTCATGGATGCTGATGGTAGTAACCCGAGGAATCTTACCAATAGTGCTGCTTATGATGGAAACCCAGCGTGGTCGCCGGACGGCACCAGAATTGCCTTTGAGTCCGAACCTGCGGGGGGTAATGGCAACATCTGGGTCATGGATGCTGACGGTAGTAACCCGAGGAATCTTACTTCTGGAGGCGGAACTCCGGCGTGGTCACCAGACGGCACCAAGATCGCCTTTGTGCTCGGAGAAGGCCCTAACAGTTACATCTGGGTCATGAATGCTGGTGGGACTAACCAGGTAAAACTTACCAGATCGTGATTACTTACTAAGTAAGCACTGCTAAATCTACCTCTGAGGCGACCTGCAACTCAGTTCAATTCAGGCAAATCCTGAAGCATGCGTAGCCTTTCAATCTTGCTAGGTATTCACAGTCAAATTGCAGTGACTTATTGCCAAGAAGCATGATGGATAACAAACCGCTATTTTGTTGGCTATTCCGTGTCACTTTATACTATTTCGTGACAATGTAAGGCAGTTCTACTTCGCCAAGCCAAGCAGTGCAGCAACCCCTCCTACCAGCCAGTATAAGCCAATTGCCATGGCCACAAAGACAAAATAGACCGCTCCTTTTTCTTTACGATACTGATGAGCCCCGTTACAAAGGCAGCCACTGCTATGCCTGTAAGAATGGCTGTTAAGGCATATTCAAGAGCCATATTGTAATCCGGTCTTAGACCAAGTATTACTTCTGCCAACACAAACAATACAACGCTAGCTACAGCCAAGCCGACTGACCACCGACCCAATACACTTTTAGGGCGAATACTAATCCGCATGTTAATCACCTCTTTCAACGCCTAACTGTTGTGCTTTACGGGTCGTCAGTACTATGACACAATTTCAATAAAAGGTGCAACCTTTTAGCGGCAGGGCTCTAGTCCTTGCTAGAAGTTCACTTTACGGTCAGCGTCGTATACTCCCCCCGCTTGTAGTGCCCTGGGCAGTTGCAGAAGAGAACAAGAACCGTGCCGCTCTCAAACCGCTCCATGTACGACCCCCCCGAACTCCACCGTGGTCTCACCAGGCGCCATCAGAACACCTGCTATTGGCGCCGGTGTGGGTGGCTCACATCCAGGCGGAACCTCTCCAGCCTTAAAACCATACTGCCAGTGAACGGCAGCAAACCATTCTGGTTCGTCGACATAGGCATAGGAGCGGACCTGGTCATTCTCCACCGGAAGCTTATTGGGAGCCAGTGTGGTCTCCACTACAACGAACATATGGGTTTCATTTCCAACATTAGTCACCTTGCAAGTAACATAGTTGGTACGGGGGATTGAAGCTGGCTCCACCTTGACCCACCCATCCCCTATCTCAACGGCAACTTCCTTGGTGTGCAACGACGGGAAGAATAAAGCTGTGCCCGTTTTGAACTCGACACTGAGCAGGATCAGAGGCACAAAAGCCGACACTATGGCCAGCACAACGAAAACTCGCTTGAGCAGTGGTAAACGGCGCAGCCATAACCACATAGCAACTCTCCTTTTGTCGTTCATCAGGCTAATTGACCACCCTTTATCGAGTTAAATTGCCCCCATAGGTAAACTAAGCAACAGAAGCCAAAGAGCCTACCAGGCAATGCCCCATTTTTAGCATTGGGGTAGACATTAGAATTTGAATCGTCTCTCCAGTTGCTTGGGTAGAAACTCCTTCTTCCTAATACCTGTGGGGTCAGCCACTCGGCGCAAAATATCTATTTGTTCCTTAGTGGGCGGCTCAACCACAGGCACCTTGTCAGGTATAATGGGTCTAAATTCAGTATTCTCCAATATCATTTCGACTGTTGTGTCGGGATAAAGAGCTTCCAGCTTCATTATACCCGTATCTTTATCAAAACCGAATACACCGAGGTCGGTTACACAGGCAGTGGGTCCAATTTCGCCAGGATAGCTAACACCCGGTGGAGGGTTCCCGTGCCCAGTGATAAAGTCAACCTTGTCCACCAGAGTATAGTGTCCGCCGCGTTTCTCATGGGCAGCAGTCCAGATTATAACTACCGGGTGCTTGCCCATTATTTGACCAGTTCCGCCACCACCAGCGAGCTTTACCTTAATATCACCTATGGAACCGAGTAGGGTAGCGTTAACATTGCCGTATTTGTCTATCTGAGCACCGCCAAAGAACATTAATCGTGTTTCGGAACGCTCAACTAAGTCAAAGAGGTGCTCAAACTCATAGTAGGCCTCCACATCATGGCAATAAGGAAAGTCATTGGCCATTTCAGGCAAGTATTCTGGGGCTGGATTCATGTACCCGGTGACTCCCCCACAGTAAATTATATCTGGAGCATGAGTCAGCTTGGCAAGGTGCAGAGCCGCCATAGGCATATATGAATCACCACCGTGCCAGTGAAGCATGTTACCCTGAACGTATCGGGACAAACAGACGACCATCAGTTCATCAATGCTGTAATCTGTAATCTCATCAACCTGGCTCGTCGTCACCTTATTTTCCTTGAAGTCAGTGAATGGCTTCCGCCAGTTTGTGAGACTGTTTAGCTTACTTACGCCACCAACTTTCTCCAGATATTCGTCATGCGTCTTACAGCCGTAGATATACTTATCTAAATATTCCTTAAACTTCTCGTCACTAACTCTAGCATATTCCTGATATTCTTCAATGTGCTGCTTATCGTAGGTATAGTGGGGGTAACAGTGCGTTGGGTGTGCCCCGAAGGGCAGATGAACCACATGAGAGGTTTTGAAGAAAGGATAAAACGGGTCAAAATGCGGCGGGAATATCAGCCCACAGCTTTTCCTTAGTTCTTCAGGGGTAACTATTTCCTCGGCACTCACGATTACTCTGTCAGATGCTTTAGAATATAGCATCTCATTGAAGCTTTCATGCTCAACCAGCCAGTTGCCATAGGGGTCGGCTTTGGAACAATGAACAAGATACACATTTGGGCTTAATTTGGGTACCAGAATTATTTTCTCGCCTTCGCGCATTGGGTCGTCTATTAGCTTCCACTCAGGATGGAGCTTCATAAAGTCGGTATAGGCGATATGAGGCATCACCGGCATCCAAGGAAGACCGAAACCCGAGGCACGGAGCTGCTGGTTTATGACACCACAGCATTGGTCCTTTGACTTTATTCTTCCGCTCTCACACGCCCTTCTATAGTTATAAGCGTTGCCATATTCGCGTTCAAAGCTTAGGCGGGTGAGCTGAATTTCAGTGGCACAGCCCCCAGCACAAAGAAGGTCTAGCGGGATACCACTGGCGTGCCCAACTAAGGTCAAATTCTTCTTCCTCTGTCGCACAATCTCACGGACCAGAGCAGCAGGGACTCTTCCGTTAAATTCCCCACCGATGAGCACCATATCTCCATCATTGATAGTGCTTATCGCCTCTTCAAGTGATACAACCTTGTTCTCTTTAGGGAAGAGCATGTTCAAACTCCTTTCTCATTGTGCTCTACGCCTAGTGATTGAATCGTGCTAGATTGAAGATTCGCGCCGGATTTTCAAAGACTACCTGCTTAATGTCATCCTCACTAAATCCAATTCTTTTCATCTCCAAGGCAGTCTTGGGCACAGATAGTGGATCCGAGGGCAGGGTAACATTACAGTCGCTATCAATCAATACGCTGCCCAAATCGCAATCCTTTAATATTTTAGCCGCGTCCCGGGGTCCTAGTCCCCTCCAAGGCTGTACCGTTATCCCAACATTACAACCAAAATCAAAGACCTTTTTCGTTACCGAAGCATCAGCATGGTCTATTACCACTTTGCTGGGCGCCACTTTCTCTTGCCCTATCAGGTCCAGATATTGGTCAACCCAAGTTTCCTTGTCTAAGTGTGGGGTATGAAAGACCACCGGTATACCATGCTCCTTAGATATTTTCAATTGCGCCTTGACGATCTCCCTCTGGCGGGTTAGGTCAGGGCACGTCTGCGAGCCTGGCTCAAGGCCGATCTCGCCTATGGCTACTACTCTTTCCTTGCGAATATACTTAGGGGTTGCTGCTAAGACCTTATCATAGTCTGGGGGAATGCTGACTGGGTTAAGGGAAATACCAACATATACATCTATAAGCTCCTGTCTCCCCCTCCAGGTCTCGAAATTGATAGCGCGCTCAAAGTAGTCCAACAAAGTCTGTGAACTGATAGATAAGTGAAGATGGGGATAGTAGGTTAGGGTTACCACTGCAATTATCCCGGCGGTAGCCATTGAAGCTAAATCCTCACGTGTACGCGAATCTATGTGTATATGTGGATCCACCATTTGCATTTGTGACTCCTGACTCGCCCCCGTAAAGGATACCACTTGTTAAGTTAGAGTTACCGGTATTCTAGCCTCAGGAGCAAGCGGCCGGTAGCCTAAAGAGCTATGAGGCCGTACTTGATTGTACTCCTTCCGCTACTGCTCAATCAATACCTTCGCTTCAGTCAAAGTATAGAATACCTCACAGTTGAGTAGTTCATCTCTCAGCTTTCCATT
>CAYQQD010000019.1:7370-9488 GCA_964419575.1 uncultured Dehalococcoidales bacterium
TTTATCCTGCACGGTCTGCAAAGACTAATATAGACTATTCCTATCGAAGAGTTCTCAAAATAATCAGTATGAAGTCCCCGTGAGGTCACCTGCGTCAAAAAGCGCCATAACTAAATAACTTCATTGGGGCCTTATCAATTAGCATAAGTGTTTGAGGCAAGTCATACTAATTTTTTCTTCACTAATTCCATCATTTTCTCAAATTCGCCTTCAATCATTCCGTAGCAATGTTCTTTCTGAGGGAATTTTGATTCTTTAACCTCTTTAGCATAGTCTTCAAAGGCCTTAACCATATTTTCAGCAAGGTTCGCATATTTTTTAACGAATTTTGGTGTAAACGCTTCAAATACGCCTAACATGTCGTGCATGATAAGCACTTGTCCATCAACGTAAGGGCCAGCACCTATGCCATAAACTGGGATTTTCAGGTACTCTGTAATAAACTTACCAACCTCAGGCGGTACTGCCTCCAAGAGTAAAAATGATGCCCCCACCTCCTGAATGGCTATGGCGTCAAGGATAAGTTCATATGCGCTTTCTGCCGTACGTCCCTGAGCTTTGAAACCACTAAGCTGCCCAGAACTCTGCGGTGTCAAACCAATATGACCGCAGACAACCATTCCCGCATCCACTATCGCCTTTATCATTTTTACAACGCGGCGTCCACCTTCGAGCTTGATGGCATCCACGCTAGCCTCCTTATAGAACCTTCCGGCATTTCTAACTGCATCCTCAGGTGTAGTTTGATAAGATAAGAATGGCATGTCACCCATCACAAAGATGTTTGGAGCTCCCCGACGTACAGCTTCAGTATGTACTATGCATTGATCCATAGTTACAGGCACAGTGCCTCCAGCGTATCCGTAAACTACCATGCCCATGGAGTCTCCCACTAAAATCATCTCTATACCAGCCCGCTCCATCAATCGAGCAGTAGGATTATCGTAACATGTTAGCCAGACAACCTTTTCACCGCTCTTTTTCATATTTTGAAAGTCTAGTACAGTTTTCTTTGCCATTTTTGGCCTCCTATATATGCATTTTTATTTTGGCATCGGGATTTTCAGATCTGCTGCCCCTTGCTTTGACAACTTTAAGTCGGGATGGATCTCACTAATCAATTCAATGATATTCTTAGCTAGGCGAATCTTCTCTCTCCCTAACCGAGCTAGCTCTTCTTCTGATGAGCCCCAAGGTAGGAATGTGCCTATGTGTTGACCCTGCTCTAGCTTGAAGTAGCAGGGAGAAGCAACTCTTGCAATTTCTGGGGTCTCATAGATGCGGTTGAACCCGCCCATAGAAGCCCAGAGCGTGATGTGAATGTCAAAGGGAATGTTTGCTACGCTTCTTATTGCTGCTAACATCGGCAGTGTAAGGTCAGCCACTGGATTGCAGGTTCCTGCCCCGAGGGATTCTAGCAACTTAATCCCTGGAGGGTTAGCATGTCCAGCGAATATCGAGACTTTAAAAAGTACATCCTCGGGCAAGTCACCATTCCTTTTCATTTGAGTGAGCAGGGATAAAAGCCCTTCATCCCAAACCAGAAACGCCCTAAAACCAATATCAATGCATCTCTGAATGTCCATTATGCAGTGTTTGACTGCATCCATTCCCCTGTGTCTGAACCCGGAGATAGCCCCCTCAGGGGTAGCCACCTGTCGACCGATATACCAGCTCGGTCTGGGTCCCGGAGTTATGACAACCTCCGCTTGGGCGTCATGGGCTATTTGGGCGAATTGCCTCAATTCCTCTCGGGTGAGCAAGGTCGCCCCCCGCACCACAGAGATGGCTCGATGAAAGGGGACCCCTTGTTTCTGAGCTTCATCTATTGTTGCTTCTAAGACCTTTACTGTTTCAATCGGTGAAATCTCTATTCTATAATTGGCGCCATCTTGGAAGGTTTTGGGAGATGTTGGTAATTCATAGGGGTCTCCCTTAGGCATTCCCAGCTTTTCTAGTGCTTTTGCGATTCTATCCATTAATTTATTCCTCCTTTTCGGTTGATTTAATGATTTATCTTCGACCACTGTTTTAATATTATGCATAAAATTAAAGCACTATGATTATACAACAAACTGGCTTAAGAATCTGCGAGAAATAGGCTGTCATCCTCGTCTT
>CAYQQD010000019.1:9588-13014 GCA_964419575.1 uncultured Dehalococcoidales bacterium
ACAGAGTTAACTATGAAGCGCTGGCAAGTGTCACTGAAGGGCTTGCATTATTCTTTCATAGGAGCTTTTGTTCAAACAGGGGAATCTTCATCGGGATTATTAAAATCGAATCCACAATCCCCAGCTAGTAATATGCCGAGATGCAAGCCATTCCTTTGGTATTCCTTAATTATTTTGCCGACATCCTTACGGTGCTTAACTTCGACACATTCGTATTCTTTCTTCAACTTACGATCATCTCCGTTGTCCAGACTATATTGAGCCATTGTTAGACATGCATAGTTCATCAATATATTATGGTATTTAGATAGCGATTCATCTGATCTTTAGAAGTTTTTTTGCATTTTCACCTAGTATTTTGTCCATATCTTCCGCTGGGATATCCATAGCCTTAACGCCCAACAGATTCTCTCTAATAAAATCCTCGCCTGCTTCAGCACCAAATGGATAATCTGAGCCGTACATCATACGGTCAGGCCCGAAAAAAGCATAACCACATGGGTAGGCTGCAACTGTTCCGTCCAAAGCTGTATCCCCATAGATATTGCCCCAGTATTCAGAAATGTGCCGTGGTAGCTTTTCTCTCAAGAATCCATTGAAGTTTTGCTCGATTCTCCGAGCGAAATAAGGAAGCATGGCTCCCATATGATGGGTAACGATCTTTAACGTTGGGTAGTGATCGATCACCCCTCCAAAAATAAGTCTCCATACAGCCTGAGTGGTATCAAAAGGCCATCCAAACACGTGCATCATACGCCACCCTTTGTCCATATCGACCAGAGGATAAGACTCCCAATGAGTAGGATGGATAAGAAGAGGAAGGTCGTGTTCCACCAACTTTTCATAAAACTGAAAATACTCACGAGAATCGAGCCCCTTTCCTTCTTGGTTCGTTGCAACAGTAACTCCGCGACAGTCGAGCTCATTGATCGAACGATCGAGCTCTTTCATGGCACTGTCCATGTCCAGAAGGGAAACGATACAGATGTTCACAAATCTGTCTGGGTATGCTTTGCAAAGAGTATAATTGTCGTTATTTGAAAGTCTACATATTTCAGCCGCATCCTCAGCATCAAACCCAAGTAGGACCGGAGTCGTCTGGCTGAGGGCTTGTACGTCAATACTGTACTTTTCCATGAGTTTCAAACGAACCTCAGGATCTGCATTCTCGTGAGGGTACGGAAATTCTCTACCTTCACCATAATATTTTGCTTTTCCTATTAATTGACCAACTGTTCTTGAAATGTGATGGGAGAATATATCTATGATCATTTTTACCCCCTTTCTCTTCAAGATTTATCTTCCCTTTTTCATAGTTAGCCTTCTATATCGAGTAAAATCTCCCCCAAAGCATCTTACAAACTGAACTCAGTGCCTAGTTTCTGCCCTCCATGATTGTTGCCCGGTGCCGTATCTAAACCGGGCAACAATCATGTCAGAAAGAGGTTTGAGAAAAAGAAAGGGTTTAGGCTAAAATCAAAACGGCACTGGCTTCTGCTACATCACTTCAACATGCCAGTGCCGCCTCTCACAACCACAACCTTTAACTTACCTTTTGCTGCTCTACTCCGAACAACCAAGTAATCTATATACGATACACTACAGGTGTATTAAAAGAATACTACCCAATATTTGATTTGTCAATACCTTTAAAAGAGACGCTCGTCTGCTCCACGCAGGTCATATAATTGCACGAAACGCTATGTTGTGCAATTCCTTCTGCTATCAGTCTAGGCAACACTGGCCGCGCTTTAGCTTCAAGGGATAGCCTTCAGCTTTGTAGTACGAAGACGACCTACGCAGTATAATAAGATTTAAGCACTGCCGGCAAAAGGAGGGGGTATGCATGATCTACTGATTAAAGGCGGGAGGGTGATAGACCCGGCGCAGAACATAGATGATAAGCTAGACACTGCTATAAGCGAAGGCAAGATTGCTAAAGTGGCCAAGGACATTCCAGCACAAGAGAGCGAAAAGGTAATCGATGCCACAGGTAAGATTGTCACTCCGGGGCTTATCGACCTCCATTGCCATGTCTACGACAGCATTTTTAAGTATGCTGTTGAGCCTGATACCGCTGGGGTGAGGCAAGGAGTGACCACTGTGGTAGATGCAGGAAGTGCTGGCCAGGCAAACTTTGGCGGATTTCCTAAATATGTCATCCCTTCATCCCGTACCACGGTTTTCTGCTTCCTTCATCTGGGCTCTCTAGGCCTCAGCATCATGCCAGAGCTGAGGGATTGGGAAGAGATTGACCTCGATGCCACCGCGGCTACTATCGAATCGAACCGGGATGTGATCAAAGGGGTCAAATTACGACTGGTGGGCAACATCGTTGCTAGCGCTGGGATTAAAGTGGTGGAAATGGCAAAAAGGATAGCAAAGACGTTTGAACTGCCCATTATGGTACACATCGGGGATGTGAGTGGAAAGATATCGCCGACGTTAACTCAGGAATTTCTCCCATTAATGCAGTCGGGCGATATACTGAGCCATGTTTTTACCGCCAAGTTGGGCAGTATCATACGTCCTGATAGTACTGTACTGCCTGAGCTGAAGGAAGCGATGCAGAGGGGTGTGGTTCTGGATACCGCCCACGGCAAGTTTAATCTCAGCTTTGAGGTAGCCAGAAAGGGTATGGCTCAGGGTATCTTACCCACAACCCTGAGCACTGACCTCACTACCGTGTCACTCACCGGTCCCGTATACGGCTTGACAGTAACCATGTCCAAATTCATGGCGCTGGGGCTGCACCTAAAGCAGATAATAGAGATGACCACCATCAATCCAGCACGCGCCCTCGGCATTGAGGGCAAAGGGGGAAGCCTCAAGGCTGGGATGGATGCCGATGTTTCCATACTAGAACTCTTATCCGGTACCTGGAAACTACAGGACTCCGAGCAACAGACTATACAAGCAACCAAGCTGATAATACCCGCTATGACCATAAAATCAGGCAAGCTAATACCAGCACGGCCGGTAGCCCAACCACAGCCGAAAGACTGAGAACGGTCACTAGTTGTAAGAGAGTGTAAAGCAATACTGGCCATGCCTGAGGACGGCGTAGCCACCATAATGCTGAATTACCTGAAACTCAGCGTGTTGGCTCGAGATAAGGTCAGCTTCAGGAACGCTCCACCTATTGGTGCTTGCATGGGTATACAAAACGTCGGATTGTTACTGGAAAGGGGTGTGTCCCCTGTAGAGGGCAACCATTTCCTACTCGGAGGCGTACGCTGGTCCTTGCAAACAGGATTCCTTTAGTGTATAATATCCACAGTGGTTTCAGTTTAGGTTATCACATACTTAGTAAAATCAATCGCAGGTTAAACTTAAGCATTGGATGACCGGAACTATACCAACTATTCAATAGAGAGGAGGTCATCCAATGAGTTTTCAGGATAAGTCGATCCAATGTTCCGATTG
>CAYQQD010000020.1:0-11383 GCA_964419575.1 uncultured Dehalococcoidales bacterium
GTTGGTTGGTAAGTGACCTAGGCTTTGTGTGTTCATCAAAAGCGATGATGGGCAGAGTGTCGAGTTTGAGAAAGGCCAGGGCTCCAATGGGCCAAAAGCAGTCAATGTAAAGCTGATTAAGAAAGGAAGCTAAGGATGATTTGGAAGAAGAAACAAACCGAGGCAAAGGCTACAGAGGCAAAACCACAAAATGTGAAGGAGCTATCACCGAAGGAAATTATAGGTAGCCAGATTGAGCAGCTTGGTCCAGGACAGAGCCTCAGCTATAAGCTACCAGAAGCGTTTGGTGGTGACTTCGTTATCGTCGAGCTAAACCCGCAATATCCTGGAAAGGGAAAGAAGTACATCGTGAGCACAGACGAAATAGTAGAAGGCAAGCCTGCTGGGAAAAAATTCCTTATGTTTGATTCTGATAAGCCAAAGGATATAGCTGGCTGGATCGTGCAGCGGAATGGCAAGCTGTTCAGTTGAGACGCAAAACCGGAGAGAGTTGAGTAAACCAGGCTGCGGTCTATGTAAGCCCGGGGTGCCACCAAAACCAAGCCCGACCAAGCCTGGGACGCCACCAAAGAAGTAAGAATTAGGCAAGCGTTCCAAGTTGCTGGCTAACAAATGGAAGGGTTGTTCCGTAAGGGGTGGCCCTTTCGCTTTTCAGAAAAAGATTGCTTAGCATCAAGCCAGAGAGACAACAAACTTTAGTGAGGAATACCATGGGGAGAAAGCAAGAAAAAGGGCAACAGCGTAAACAGTACAAGGAAGCCTTTAAAAAGGTTAAGCATGGTCATGGCGGCCGCCCAATAAGGAAAAAGGAAGAAAGCGCCTTGGGCAAATAAGCCGAGCCTCTTTATCACTGAGTTCTTGGATGAATTGCCATGCCAAAACCAAGGATGTCTGTCTTCCAAACACAGGAGGACAAGCTAGCGGCATATTTTCACCGTAAATTCCTAAATTGAAAGAGACTTCAAAAAATCGTAGCCAAAATTAATGAAAAAACCTATTGACATAAACTCTATTATGATGTAGAATTTAACGAATATAGCGGTAAAGGGTTTCATGAAATAAATAGCATGCAGCCTGAGCTAGCAAAGAATTCAAAAGGAGGTAGTGTTAGTTGAAAACATCGACAATAGCCGCAGTGGGGAAGGCAGAAGAAGAACCCCCTGGTACAGGCCTTATAGAAAGCAGGACAGAAGAAGAACCCCCTAGTTTAAACACCACGATAAGTGATACCGAGGAAGAACCTCCAAGTCAACGGACTAAAACTAGATTTTTTAGCCACATCCCGGACGAAAGCTGGAACGACTGGAGATGGCACTTCCGAAACCGTATTACCACCACCGAAGAACTGGCATCTTTTATCCCCCTATCCGCCGAAGAACAAGCCCAGCTTAAGCTGGTAACCATCAAATACCCCCTTTCAATAACTCCCTATTACCTTTCGCTCATTAACCCAGAAGACCTTGATGACCCCATCAGGAAACAGGCGATACCTTCATTTCAAGAGATAGCCCTGGCAATTATGGGCATGGAGGACCCCCTAGAAGAAAGGAGAGACACCGTCGTCCCTGGGCTGGTTCACCGCTATCCGGACCGGGTATTGATGGTGCTTACCAATATTTGCCCGATGTTTTGCCGCCACTGCACGCGAAAGAGAGAATGGCGGAATGGTAGCTGGGTACGCACCCCCGGCGAGATTGAAGCAATACTGGAATACATTCGCCGAAATAAGAACATCAGGGATGTTATCATCTCTGGTGGTGACCCCCTGACCCTGTCCAACCACCGACTGGAGGAGGTCCTCTCTATGTTGAAGGGGATAGCCCATGTCGAGATCATCCGGATTGGTACTCGGTTCCCTGTAGTTTTGCCCCAGCGCATCGACGACGGGCTCTGCGCTATCCTCTCGAAGTACGGGCCAATCTGGCTTAATACCCAGTTTAATCACCCCCGAGAGATAACTCCGGAGTCAGCGCTAGCCTGTGACAAGCTACTGCGAAGCGGTGTCCCCCTCAGTAACCAGTCCGTCCTGCTGCAGGGAGTAAACGACACTGTGGAGACGCAGACAAAACTCTGCCATGAGCTGCTCAAGATTAAGGTGCGACCCTACTATCTCTTCCAGTGCGACGAGGTGCAGGGGGCGGAGCATTTCCGTACTCCGGTGGGAACCGGAATAAAGTTAATAGAGCAGATGCGAGGACATACCTCCGGTCTGGCTATCCCTACCTTTGTCGTCGATCTGCCTAAGGGGGGAGGCAAGGTACCGCTTCAACCAAACTATGTGCTTTTGCAGACTGAGGAAGAGTTGGTGTTGAGAAATTACCAAGGGCGTATCTTCCACTACCGCAATCCCAAGGTGACAGCAAGCCCGGTCAGACCTAATCGCCACAGTAGAAGCCGCAATGTTAGCAGTAATCAAAAGGCTTTTCCAGCACTGATTCCCTTATGAAAGAGAAGGGTGACGAAACATGGAGATTGGGTTAGCCTACGACCTTAAGCAGGAAGTGCCCTTAACTCAGAACCAGCCCGAAGACGCTCTAGAGGAATATGATTCCCCAGAAACAGTAGAGGCTATCGCTGCTGCGCTGGAGTCTTTAGGTCATTCGGTCATCAGGTTGGGCGGAGGCCGACAGTTTCTTAGCCATATTCTTCAGCAAAAGGTGGACCTGGTCTTTAACATCGCCGAGGGACTGGGCAACTACAAAAGTAGGGAGGCTCAAGTGCCTTCGGTGCTGGAGATGCTCAACATCCCCTATTCAGGGTCAGACCCTCAGTGCCTTGCCATTTGCCTCGACAAACCCTTGGTCAAGAAAGTCGCACTAGCATCGGGCATCTGCACCCCAAGGTGGCAGGTTATTAGCCACCGCCAGGGGCTAGGTGAGCTGCACTGGGACCATTTCCCTTTCCCTGCCTTTGTTAAGCTGGCTCATGAAGGCTCAAGCAAAGGCACCGGTCTCGGTTCTATGGTTGAAAGCCCAAGGCAGATTGCCGAAGTCGTACCGGAGCTGTTAGAGCGCTACCAGCAGCCAGTGATGGTGGAGGAGTTCATCGCCGGGGATGAGGTTACAGTGGGGATAGTGGGTAACTCCCCACCTAAGGTTGTGGGTATAATGCGTGTTCTGCCCAAGAAAAAGGGAGCGTGCTTTATCTACTGCCTCGAAGTCAAGCGAGAATGGGAAAGCATGGTAGACTACGAATGCCCTGCCCAGCTTGAGCCGGGCATTCTACAGGAGCTCATAGATTCCAGCCTAAAGGTCTTTACGGTTCTGGGGTGCCGGGATTTTGCCCGGCTGGACTTCAGGGTCAATGAGGGAATGCCCTACTTTTTAGAGATAAATCCTCTAGCTGGACTTAACCCCCATAGCAGCGACCTACCAATTATGGCTGCCAAGGTAGGCTGGACCTATGAGGCGTTGATATCAGCCATTCTTGATGCTGCCCTCGAGAGGTATCAGCAATGCATCCCAAGGTAGCCATCATCTACAACCAGCCCGGTTCTTCTCGCTACACCACCATAGGTGAAGAAAAGGCGGTGCTTGGTGTCCTTGACGAAGTGGCAGCAGTACACAAGGCTCTTGATGGGTTGGGATACCCTGTAACTCTAGTCCCGTTGCTACCGCCGCTCAAGCAAGCTAGAGCCAAACTCAAGACGCTAGAAGCTGACTTAGTATTCAATCTTTTCGAGGGCTTTGATGGTGCCCCAGAAACGGAAGCCTTAGTGGCTGACATCCTGTCGGAACAAGGCGCACCTTATACCGGCTGTCCCGGCACCGCACTAGCCCTGTGCCTCGATAAAGCCAAGACTAAAGCACTTCTAAAAGCCTCAGGCATTGGGACACCCAGCTACCAGGTGCTAACTCCGGAGACCTTATCCCTGTTTCAGCTTGGTTATCCCTGCATCGTCAAGCCCTGCGCCGAGGACGCCAGCCATGGACTATCTGAGGACGGCGTAGCCAACGATTTTGCTTCTGTGGCAAAACAGGTGACCCTGGTAAGCACGTTCTTCGGAGGAAAAGCGCTGGTCGAGGAGTTTGTAGCCGGACGTGAATTAAACGCCACCGTCTTAGGTAACCGGGAACTTACCGTTATGCCTATTTCTGAAATAGAGTATTCCCTACCGCCCCCTATGCCCAGGGTTCTTACCTTCGCTGCTAAATGGGAGCCAGAAAGCATTTATTTCCAAGGCACTAAATCTGTCTGCCCCGCCCAAATAATAGAAGAGGATATGCGAGAACACATTATTGGGACTGCCAGAGCTGTTTTCCGGCTAGTGGGCTGCCGGGGTTACGCCAGAGTGGATATGCGGCTGGACACTGAGGGACAACTTCACGTACTTGAAGTGAACCCCAACCCCGATATATCTCCTGACTCCGGTGCCGCCCGCCAGGCTGAGGCGGCGGGAATGAGATACGAGCAGTTCATTGAGCAAATAGTCCTCTTTGCCCTGGAAGGTGAGAATGAAACTAAAAATCCGCCCTATGGATAGCCAGGACAAAGCAGCTATCATGCGGATTATAACCGCCACGCCAGAATTCAAACCAACCGAGGTAAGTGTGGCTGAAGAAGTCTGCGATAGCTACCTCCGAGACCCATCTGGGTCAGGTTACCATATCTTGATAGCCGAGGTTGATTCCTCAGTAGCAGGCTATATTTGCTACGGGCCTACCCCCCTGACCGAAGGGACCTGGGATATATACTGGATAGCAGTTGCCGGTCAATATCAAGGCCATGGTATCGGCAGTGCCCTGCTAGCTTTCGCTGAGACCAGCATCACCAAAGCCTCGGGAAGGTTAGCCCTTATCGAGACCTCCTCCAAGCCGGAATATGAGAGGACAAGGCAATTTTACTATGCCCAGGGCTACAAAGTAGTCTGCCGCATCCCGGACTTCTACGCACCTGGCGACGACAAATTGACCTTACAGAAGCGGCTAAGCTAGTCAAAAGATAATGCCTACGTTCATTTGCCCCAACATCAAGCTCATGCCGGGATACATCATGGATTCTAGCGCCGGTTGATTTTTCACACCGTTACCTACATACTAAGGTCATCCAAACAACCTTGTTAGCTCTCTAAATTCAGTGCTTGTTGGGGAGGTGATGTGTATGGGCTATGGGTAGACTGAGTAGCAAGCTGTAAATGAAGTAGTCCAGCTACGTGCTGAGACAACAAGGAGGGCTAAATGAGAGACCGAGTAGTATCAGGAGTGGTTATCGCTTTCTTGGCGGTAGGATGCATTCTTCCGGCGTGCGGGGTGATGCCGGGCACTAAACTACAGATTGAGACGCTACAACTAGACGAAAGGGTGGCAGAACTGGAGAGAAAAGTTGAAGAGCTGCAAAAAATACCGGGGCGACTAAAGCTATTTGAAGATGACCTTGCAGCCTTAACCAGCGAGCAACAGCAACTCGCGACCGGACTTGGAGAAGCCTTCAGCGCTTTCGGTGTAGGCGGGGGCTACTCGCCTGTTCCTTCGGGTGTAGGCGGAGGCTACTCGCCTGTCATAACTGAGGCTCTTGACGGTATAACTGAGGCTCTTAACGTGATAGCCGAGCGCAATAATTACTTCTACGGGAAACTGATGACGGTGAGGGATTTTGAGGCAGAACAGGCGTATCTAAGCGAAAGGGTGGGGAACATCGAAACTGAAATTGAAGCCATGCACATTCACGGCGAGTCAACAGATGCTATGATTGATTACATTGACGCAAGGCTGCGTCTAATTGAAGAAGAGCTGGCGGTTGAACCCCCGCCACCCCCCAGCTAACAATAGTGGCATAGTAAAAGTGGAAAAACACCCGGTGGTTCAAAGATGGCGTCCTTTAGATGATAGCCTTAACCATCCCACCATCAACATTAATCGCCTGTCCGGTGATAAACTTGGCTTTATCCGAGGCTAAAAAGGCAACCATATAAGCAATGTCTTCAGGGAGTCCAAAATGCCCCAGAGGGATGTGTTGCTTGGCTACCCAAGCCATAGCCTCTTTACCTGACATGCCCATGGTCTTCCCCAGTTGGTCGCCGCCACCGCCAGGAGCTTCCCACAGCGGTGTCCGGATTGGTCCGGGGCAGACAGCATTGACCAAGATATTATCCTTAGCCAGGTAGATAGCCATATCTTTAGTGTACATGATTACCGCCGCCTTGATAGCGTCGTAATCCATCAGACCACCCGTTTGCTTCCCGTATATTGAAGAGATATTGATAATCCGCCCCCAGCCTGCTTTCCTCATGTAAGGGATGACCTCGGAGCAGGTGCGAACCACGGCGAACAGCATGAGTTCCGTCTCATACCTGAACTCGTCATCAGGCAGGAGCAATGGGTCCCTAATCAGCGAAGTACCGGCATTGTTCACCAGAATGTCAATCCGACCAAATTTGTCAATAGCAGCGGCAACCATTTTCTTTACCTCTTCGGCAACGGTGAGGTCAACCAGTACGGTGAGAACCTCAACGCCACGGGCTTTCACCTCACTGGCAACGGAACTGACCCTAGCTTTATCTCTGCCGGTAACAATTATACGGGCACCTTCTTCAGCTAAGCACAGAGCGATGGCACGGCCGATGCCGCTTGACGAACCAGTTACTAAAGCCACCTTGCCTTTCAAACCAAGCTCCATCTCTTACCTCCTATGTAATTAGGTATTTGTAGCCACATTCGGTGCTTAAAACGAGGACATAATTCCTGCGCCTAGACCAGGCTCACCACGTTGGAAAGCTCACCGATTTCTGGCACCAGTTCAATGCTATACTTCTGCGCCAGCTCTTTGGGAATGCAAGCACTACTATCAGTAATGATAGCTACTTTTTCAGCCATAAAGCCTAGCCCTCCCCAATTGGGCTTGGGTTAAATTAGTATAGCAGATTTCTAATCTCTTTGCCTTCGCCGTAGCCTGTCAGATAAGCGCCCAAGTCCCTCAGCAAGTAGCCCGACATAAGTTCCGATGGCAAAGCACAACGCCAGCAAAAGCCAGTTGTGTTTTACCAGTGCGAGTATGAGCCCCACAATAACCCCGACCGTCGCACTACCCCAAACCGCATTTCGCCCTCGCCAGAAGATAATCAGAAGAACCCCAGCCACTATCGCCATAATTATATATGAGTGCATCTTATCCTCGTATCACCTCAAGCTCCACTCGGTAGGCAATTGTGATAGCTAATCCGCTATGTTTAGCATCTCTCTAACTGACTTGAACTCCGCCTCCTGCAGGAACATATCCGTCCCAGCAACAACGAGCATTTCAGCCTTGTATTTCTTCTTAGTATTCTCGATAGCCTTTATGATTTTCTCTCCCTTCATAATAAGGAAAAAATGTATCATTTGGCGGTCAAGATGAGGACTCCCAGCTAACTCCATCCCTGTCTCAAGCTCCAGAATAAATGGGAACAACGGGTCTGCCCCCTTTGCACTATGCACCGCTTCATCTGCCATCCTGATTATTTCGGAGACGGACATCTTTGCGTTGGCTGGTAAGACATAGTCTTGCGCAGTCAGAACGCCAGCGGTAGCCAGAAGAGAGGTTTCATCTTTGAACCGACTCCCATGGTTCCTTTGCAGTTCAAGGTAGAACTTTGTAACGAACTCAGCAATCCTCACATAGTTTTTCCTAAAGGGATTGGAAGGCATTTTGGCGACCTCCTCTTAAGAATGGTCACGACCCATGATGTATTTATACTCCCGACTAATACACCTGTCAATATGCTGCTCCCTCAGATTCACGGCAATGGTGCCTTGTAAAACTTCAAGCTATCCTCAAACTTTGCTGGCTTAGGCTTTGCCATAGCTGGATTGTTATGCCCCCGCCTTTAGAGTATAATAGCAAGGAATTCATTTCTCTTTCTCACATGAGAGAGGAGAAGAGCATGGTAGTGACTCCGCTCAAAGAAGCGGTGGATATTATAAAAGAAGAAGGCGGTGAAATCCTCAAACTATGCTACCAGTGTGGTACCTGCACCGTGGTGTGTCCCTGGAACAAGGTAAGAAGTTTTATCGTCCGCCGAATAATGCACCAAGGGCAGTTGGGGCTAATTGATTTTGAAGACGAAGATATATGGCTATGTGCTACTTGCAATAATTGTGTTAAGCGGTGCCCCCGGGGCGTGGAAATAATAGACGTTATGCGGGCTCTGCGCCGGGCGGTTACCGAATTAGGCATAGCCAAGGTGCCTGACTCGCTCCGAATCACAGTCAAAAACATCTCGGCTATTGGTAATCCATTAGGCGAGCCAGCGGAAAAACGAGCCGACTGGGCAAAAGACCTTAATGTGAAACTGCACACCCAAGAGAGTGAAATATTATACTTCCCTTGCTGTATTCCAGAATATGACCCGAGTATCCAAAGGGTTGCCCGGGCTACAGTCAACATCCTTAAAAAAGCCAAGGTGGATTTTGGCATCCTGGGGAGTAAAGCTAAATGCTGTGGTGAGAGTGTGCGTAAAGCCGGAGATGAGAACCTGTTTCAACAACTGGCTCAAGATAACATTAGCACTTTTGAAGAAACGAGGGTCAAGAAGGTGGTGGTCTCTTCTCCCCACTGCTACCACACCTTCAAAAACGAATACCCTAAGCTGGGGGGAAAGTTTGAGGTAGTCCACTTTTATCAATATCTGTCCGACCTTATTAAACAGGGCAGGTTAAGCTTCACCAAAGAGATAAACAAAAGGGTGACTTACCATGACCCGTGCTATCTGGGGCGGCATAATGATATCTATGATGAGCCCAGGGAGGTGCTAAAGAATATCCCCAGTCTAGAGCTGGTTGAGATGCCGTATTACCGGGAAAACAGCCTGTGCTGTGGGGGCGGAGGGGGAAGGATTTGGATGGAAACTAAACGTGAGGAAAGGTTCTCGGATATGAGGATAGAACAGGCTGTTGGCGTAGGCGCCGGTGTCCTAGCCGTGGCTTGTCCTTACTGCCGGCTCAACTTTGCCGATAGCGTATTGACCCTGGACAAGAGTGACATCATTGAGGTCAAGGATATTTCAGAATTAGTCCAAGAAGCCCTATAGCCGAAGGGGGACAAAAATGGGGAGCGAACCGAGAATTGGTGTCTATGTCTGTCATTGTGGCAGCAATATTGCCGGCACGGTTGATGTAGAGGAAGTTACCGAGTTTGCCCGGAATCTGGATGCGGTGGTAGTAGCCCGCAACTATGTCTTTGTGTGCTCTGACCCGGGGCAGGAAGTTATCAGCAATGATATCAGGGAATTGGGGCTTAACCGGGTAGTTGTCGCCGCCTGCTCACCAACAATGCACGAGCTTACCTTCCGCCGCGTCCTTGAGGAAGCCGGGGGAAATCCATACTTATTTGAGATGGCGAATATCCGTGAGCACTGCTCCTGGGTGACCGAGGACAAGCGGATGGCGACAGAGAAAGCCAGGGCGCTGGTCGGCGCTGCCGTCAAGCGGGTCTATTATCACCAACCTCTAGAAACGAGGAGGGTGCCATTTAATTCCAATACCGTGATAATAGGTGGTGGGATTGCCGGTATTCAAGCGGCTCTAGAAATTGCCGATTCAGAGCATAAGGTCTATCTGGTGGAGAGGAGCCCCAGCATCGGGGGGCATATGATTCAGCTGGACAAGACATTCCCCACCCTGGACTGCTCAGCCTGTATTCTGACGCCGAAGATGACACAGGTAGGCGCTCACTCCTACATTGAGCTGATGAGTTATAGCGAGGTAGAGGAAGTATCCGGCTATATTGGCAATTTCAAGGTCAAAATCAGGAAAAAGGCGAGGTATGTTGATGCCGATAAGTGTAACGGCTGTGGTGTTTGCCAGGAAAAGTGCCCGTGGAAGGTTAACAGCGAGTTTGAAGCTGGGATGGGCAAGAGGAAAGTCATCTATACCCCCTTTCCTCAAGCGGTGCCTAACATACCAGTCATTGACCGTGAGCACTGCGTCTATTTCCTGAAAGGCACCTGCCGCGCTTGTGAGAAGTTCTGTGAGGCAAAGGCGATTGATTTTGAGCAGAAAGATGAGACCATCGAAGTAGAGGCTGGTTCGATAATCTTAGCCACCGGTTTTGACCTGCTTGACCCGACTCCAATGGACCAGTATGGGTATGGACAGCTTGATAATGTTATCACCAGCCTTGAGTTTGAGCGGCTGGTCAACGCCGCTGGACCGACCGGGGGCAACATAGTGCTTAAGGATGGCTCCACCCCCCAGAGCATTGCTATTGTCCACTGTGTCGGTAGCCGGGACAAAAACTATCATGAGTATTGCTCCCGTGTATGCTGTATGTATGCCCTCAAGTATGCCCACCTGATTAAAGAAAAGACCAATGCCGATGTCTATCAATACTATATAGATATGCGTTGCTTCGGTAAGGGGTATGAGGAATTCTACGAACGCCTTTCTGAGGAGGGGGTCAATTTTATACGGGGAAAGGTGGGTGAAGTCACCGACCGGGCGATAAATGAAGAGGAGAAGGGGAAACTAGTGGTGGTGGCTGAGGATACCTTGCTGGGCTCAATAATAAGAGTGCCGGTAGACATGGTTATCCTGTGTGTGGCTATAGAGCCACAGCTGGATGTAGGGGCGGTTGCCCGGCTATTCAATATTAGCCGAAGCGTTGATGGCTTTTTCCTGGAGAAGCACCCCAAGCTAGACCCGGTAGCTACAACCACTGACGGTGTCTTTGTTGCCGGCTGCTGTCAGGGGCCAAAGGATATTCCGGATACGGTTGCCCAGGCTTCAGCAGCGGCGGCTCGGGTCTTAGCCCTGATTAGTAAGGGTGAGGTAGAGATTGAGGCAGCTACGGCAGTTATTGATGAAAGAATCTGCTCTGGATGCCAGCTTTGTTCGGCTATTTGCGCTTACAATGCTATTACCTTTGATGAGGAGAAGAAGGTGTGTCGGGTTAACGAGGCTCTATGTAAAGGGTGCGGGGCTTGCGTCGGGGGTTGCTTCAGTGATGCTATCAGCCTCAATCACTTTAGTAACGAGCAAATCGTAGCCCAAATGGAGGGCATGCTGGTATAGTGGTGCCACCTAAAAGAGGTCATTTATCAAAGGATAGTATGCCATTAAGGTTGCTAAGTAACCTATCCCCCTGACCCCCTTCCCTTAGTAAGGGAAGGGGGAAATATTTAATTAAGAGAGGCTTCGCCTCTCTTTAACTCTCCTACTTTTGGGGCATATCTAAATAGGGGCTTGTACTTACATTTCTGCCTATCTAAAATCTCTCTTCTTCGATGAGAGTCTACTTGATTAGGAGTGTCTGAGAGGGGCTTCGCCCCTCTCTAAAATTTCTTCCCCTCTCCTTTTAAGGAGAGGGGGCAGGGGTGAGGTTACAATAGTCTAGTATTCGCTAGAGATGAAGGCTTTAATCTGGGCGTAGCTAAATACTGGGCCATCACGGCATACATAGATATTACCGA
>CAYQQD010000021.1:0-11293 GCA_964419575.1 uncultured Dehalococcoidales bacterium
GGGTGTGTCCGGTATGCGGGGCTGCCAAGAGTGATTTTGAAAAAATGGAAGAGTAAAGGGCTAACAATTATTGCCCAAAGACATAAAGAGCATAACTTTACATAAAGTTTTAACTGAAGATGGAGGGAACATGACAGCGAAAAAGCAGGTCTATAAATGCAATGTCTGCGGCAATGTGGTTGAGGTGTTACATGCCGGGAAGGGAGAACTGGTCTGTTGCGGGCAGCCAATGGAGCTACTCCAGGAGAAAACAGCCGATGTTGGCTTAGAAAAGCACGTGCCGGTTATAGAAGCAACTAGGAAAGGAGTAAAAGTCAAGGTTGGCGAGGTTCCCCACCCGATGGAGGAAAAGCACTATATTGAGTGGATTGAGGTAATCACCGACGGTGATAGTTGCCGAAAGTTCCTCAAGCCGGGGGATAAGCCTGAAGCCGAGTTTGAAATCGGGCGACAAAAGGTAGCCGCCAGGGAATATTGCAACATCCACGGCTTGTGGAAATCGGGCTAAAAGGCTATAGTTCTACTGTAAATGAATAGTCAACATAATAAGCATACTTCAGACAGAAATAATTACGGAGGGGAAAATGGACAGAGATAAAATCGTTACTTTACTAAACCAAGACCTTGAGGGTGAGCATGCTGCCATTATTCAATATCTGACCCACGCTTATGCTATGGGCGAGGGTGAGATGGCTTGTGAGATTGAGGCAATTGCCAGAGAGGAAATGCGCCATCTGGACTGGCTGGCTGAGACCATAGTTGAGCTGGGTAGTGTCCCCAGCTTAGAGCGGGGGAAGATGCGTATGGGTGGTGAGTCAGTGGCTGACTGGATGAGAAATGATATGTTACAGGAAGAAGAGGGCATAAACCTGTATCGGGAGCATATTAAGCTTGTTGACAAGCCTAAAATCAAACGATTATTGGAGCGTATCCTGTCTGACGAAGAATCACACCACAGTGATTTCCAGCACTTTGTGGACAAAGCACAGAAGGAGGGGGCTAAGGATGTGCGGGGCAGTCGCCAAGACAGAACGACCCAGATTCTTAACCAAGGCATTGAGCATGAGTATACCGTCATCCTCCAGTATCTACTTCATTCTTACCTGACACCCAATAAGGAAGTTAAGCGGCAAATGGAAGACCAGGCTATCAACGAAATGCAGCATCTGGGCTGGCTTGCCGAGAAGATGGTTGGTAAGGGGGGCAATCCTAGAATCGAGCACACTGAGGTTGACCGGTCAACCAAGACCGCTGATATGCTCCGAGCTGACATCAAAGCTGAGAAGGAGGTGGCTGAGGACTACGACCGGGCGGCTAAAGAGGTTAAGGAGGCAAAGCTTAAACAGCTTCTCCTTCGGATTAGAAACCACGAAATATACCATGCCGACATATTCAGTGACTTGCTAAAGGAAGAGGAACGACAAGGTTAAACAGGCAGGAAGAAAGGCTAAAAAGGATAAGGAGCTACGCAGATCTACCCTAGCTCCTTATCTGTTTTGAACATGAAGCTTCTAACTTACCTAGGTAAAAAGTGGAGCGGGTGATGGGATTCGAACCCACGACGTCTTGCTTGGGAAGCAAGCACTCTGCCACTGAGTTACACCCGCCAAAACCATATCTATTTTAACTCCAAAATCTATAGGTGTAAAGAGGGAGAATGCCGCTAGGCCAAGTCGTTGACAAGCGCCTTTTATTTCTGTTAATTTTACAACGGTGAAAGGAGAAAAATATGCGGAGGCTATCGTAACTTGTTTGGCGTAGCGTTATTGCGACAGGCACCTAGACAGTAAGTTTAATAGGTGCCTTTTAATGGGTGGGATACTCTATAGATGAGGTCGAGTAGTTTAACCAAATTGATAGGCTAGAAGGAGAAAGGAAAAAGCTATGGCAATTGAAAAAGAAAAACTAATAGACATGTATAGGGTGATGGTCCGAATTAGAGTCTTTGAGAACCGGGTTTATAAGGAATTTGCTGCTGGGAACATCCCTGGTTTCGTTCATCTGTACGCTGGCGAGGAGGCAATAGCTGCCGGTGCCTGCGCCAATCTTAGACCTGACGATTATATCACCAGCACCCACCGTGGGCATGGACATCTCATTGCCAAGGGTGGAAAGACAGACCGAATGATGGCTGAGCTATATGGCAAGAAGACTGGCTATAATAAGGGTAAGGGGGGCTCGATGCACATCGCCGAGGTAGATATTGGCATATTGGGTGCTGATGCCATTGTCGGTGCTGGCATACCAATTGCTGGCGGGGCTGCCCTTTCAGCTAAATTAAGAGGGACTGACCAGGTTAGCGTCTGCTTTCTCGGTGATGGCGCATGCAATACTAGCCGATTCCACGAGGGAGTAAACCTGGCTTCAATCTGGAAGCTTCCTGTAGTCTATATCATTGAAAACAATGTATATGCCGAGACTACCCGTGTGAGCTATGCCATGAACATATCTAAAATTGCCGATAGAGCTGCCGCATACGGTATTCCGGGCAAGACGGTTGATGGCAATGATGTGTTAGCGGTATATAGGGTAGTAGGTGAGGCAGTTGCCAGAGCCAGAAAGGGCGAAGGTCCAAGCCTTATAGAGTGTATAACCTGTCGGCACTACGGGCACTATGAGGGAGATACCCAGACCTACCGAACTAAGCAAGAGTTTGAGGAGTGCCATAAGAGGGACCCCATCCCAAGGTTTAGAAAAAAACTGGCTGAAATGGGGGTATTGCCCGATAAAAAAGCCGATAAAATTCATCAGGAGGTGGAGGCGGAAATAGATGAAGCGGTGAAGTTTGCTGAGGAAAGCCCGTTTCCAGCCCCGGAAGAGACCTTGGAGGATGTTTACACTTAAGGAGTAAAAAAATGAAAATGAAGGAAATAACCTTTCAAAAAGCGATAAATGAAGCCATTGACGAGGAAATGGCGAGAGACCCAACCATATTCGTCATCGGTGAGGATATAGGGAAGCATTGGGGAGGCTCTCTTGGTGAACTTGCTGGTCTATTTGATAAGTATGGAGCCGAAAGGGTAAGGGAAACACCGATCTCGGAGACGGCAATCTTGGGGGGAGCTATAGGTGCCGCAGCCACCGGGATGAGGCCAATCGCATATTTGTACTTTGATGATTTTTTGGGGGTGTGTGGGGATGAGCTGATAAACCAGCTTCAAATGAAATACATGTATGGCGGAAAGACAAAATTACCGCTGACCATCACCGCCTACATTGGTGCTGGCTTATCTGCTGCTCACCAGCACTCTAAATGCCTCTTCGGATGGTTGATGAACATTTCTGGGCTCAAGGTTGTAGCCCCGTCAACCCCCTATGATGCCAAGGGTTTGCTTAAGTCAGCCATCAGAGAAGATAATCCGGTGATATTTCTGGAACATAAGGTGTTGCTTTTGAGTCGGGAGACCAGCCAGATACCGGTAGAGGAATACACCATACCTCTGGGAAAGGCGGATATCAAGAGGGAGGGTAAAGATGTTACCGTGGTGGCAATAGCGCTTATGGTTCACCGGGCACTGGCTGCCGCTGATAAGCTTCAACAAAAAGGCATAAGCATTGAGGTGGTTGACCCCCGAAGCTTAGTGCCCCTTGATAAACAAACTATCATTGACTCAGTCAAAAAGACCGGCAGGCTGGTGATTATGGATGAAGAGCCTAAGACGGCAAGTGCCGCCGCCGAAATTGCAGCCATGGTAGCTGAGGAGGCATTTGATTTTCTTGATGCGCCAATAAAAAGGGTCTGTGCCCCTGATACACCTATCCCCTTCAGCCCGGTTCTGGAGAAGTTCTGGATGCCAGGTGAGGAGGACTTAATCAAGGCTGTAACCGAGATTATGTAGTCCGATTTGTTTTATAATGCTAATATAACATTGAAATGTTTCTGGAGGTAGAGGAATGGCGGTTCAAATATTGATGCCCAAACTTGGCATGAGCACAGCGCCGCTTACACTGGTTGAGTGGAAGGCGAAGGAAGGTGCGCCGGTTGAAAAAGGCAATGTCGTCTTAGTGGTAGAGACGGAGAAAATTAGGCACGACATTGAGGCTGAGGTTTCGGGCTTCCTTCACATTTTGGTTAAAGAAGGACAAGAAGTCCCAATAGGCACAGTGGTCGGTGTTATCGCTAAGACAAAGGAGGAATTAGCGGTAGTTCAAAAAGAAAAGCTAAAGGAGGCAGTAGCTGCTAAAGTTAAAGAAGCGCCTCCAGAGGAAGCTGTACCAGCTGAGGCAGCACCACCTGCAGCCGAGGCTAAGGCCAGGGAGCGCATTCTAATATCCCCGGTGGCGCGTAAGCTGGCAGAGGAGCACATGATAGATATCACCAAAATAACCGGCACTGGCCCCGGGGGAAGGATTGTTAGAGAAGATATTGAGAAAGCGGTAGAGGTGAAGAAGGTAGAAGTGGAGAAGAAAGAAGTAGCCCCTGAGGTTTACCAGGGTAGAAGGGTGAAGTCCACCATCTCCCTCAAGGGAATGAGGAAAGTAATCGCTGAACATATGCATCGCAGTCTATCAGTCTCAGCCCAGCTTACTGTCATGGGTGAGATTGACATGACTGAAATGGTAAAGCTACGCCAGAGCCTTGTCAGCCAGGAAGAGGCTCTTGGCACCAGAATCACATATACCGACTTATTCGTATTTGTAGCCGCCAAACTACTTAGAGAATACCCGATAGTTAATTCCAGTCTTATAGATAATGAGATTAAAGTCTGGGAGAATATAAATATTGGGGTTGCCACTGCCTTAGAAGAAGGGCTCATTGTCCCTGTAGTAAAGGATGCCGATAAGAAATCGCTAGTGGAGATAAGTAAGACCGTAAGGAGCCTGGTCCAGAAAGCAAGGGAGGGAAAACTGACGCCTGACGAGATCACTGGTGGGACTTTTACCATCACCAACCTAGGAGCGCTCGGTGGGGGATACCGCTTTGAGACCGTTATTATAAACCAGCCGGAGTCGGCAATTCTAGGAACCGGGGGCATTACCGACAGAGCTGTAGTCAGAGATGGTCAAATTGTAATCAGACCTATTATGACCTATTACTTTACTTATGACCACCGGGTATTTACCGGTGCTGTAGCCGCCCAGTTTATGGCCAGTGCCACCCAACTAATGGAAAACCCAAGTCCTTTGCTAAGTTAGAAGAGAGCAACACTTTGAGCAAGGTAAGATTGGTAACAGGATGCTTTGTACTGTTTATCACCTCGGGTTAATAGCATATAGTGATGCCTATCATCTGCAGAGACAGCTCCTCTGTCAAAGAGTCAACAACGAGATAACAGACACACTCCTCCTCCTTGAGCACCCCCCCACCATCACCATCGGCAAATCTGGCAAATTGGAGAATGTCCTGGCTTCTCAAGCACAATTAGCTGAGGCCGGGGTATCCTTATTCTTCGTGGACAGGGGAGGCGACGTTACCTACCACTGCCCAGGCCAACTGGTGGCTTATCCCATTATTGACCTGAGGCAGCGGGGGAGGGATGTTCACCAATATCTTCGTGAGCTTGAGGAGGTAATCATAAGGACACTAAACGACTTTTCTATAGATGCCTGTAGAGATAGGAGTCATGCCGGGGTTTGGGTAAAGGGTAGGGAGATTGCAGCTATTGGGCTCCGTGTAAGCAAATGGGTTAGTATGCATGGCTTTGCCCTCAATGTAAACACCGACCTAGAGCAATTCTCACTGATAAACCTGTGCGGCTTTTCCGATAGGAAAGCTACATCCATCTCCGCTCTCCTTTCTCAAGATGTATCAATGGAAGCAGTAACCGAAAAGCTATTAGCTCATTTTTCGGAAGTTTTTGACTTACAGATGGAATGTGGCTCAGGTATATTGATGAGGAGCTGGGTATGAAAGGAAGGCTGCCATTTTGGTTTAAGCAGGAGCCTGCCGACCCCAAAACTATGTTGACCATGGAACAGCTTTTAGATGGGCTAAGCTTGCATACCATCTGCGAAAGCGCCCATTGCCCCAATGTCGGATATTGTTTCTCCCGGCAGACAGCGACATTTCTGATTCTGGGAGATATCTGCACCCGACGCTGTACTTTTTGCGCAGTAAACAAGGGAAGCCCTCTTCCTGTAGATGAAGCCGAGCCCCGACACCTGCTTGAGGCAGCGGAGAAACTGAACCTGAGCTACATCGTCATAACCTCTGTCACCAGAGACGACCTTGCTGATGGTGGCGCTTCCCAGTTTGTCAAGGTAATTAACACACTTCATAAGAATAGAAGAGGGGCTATAGTTGAGGTCCTTATCCCTGATTTCCATGGTTCTGCTAAAGCCCTTAAGGCAGTAGTACAAGCTCGTCCTGAAGTAATAAACCATAACCTGGAAACAGTCCCCAGCCTCTATTCAGAGGTCAGGCCAGGAGCCGACTATGGCCGTTCTTTAGAGCTTCTGTTTATGGTGAAAAGCCTAAACTCGGAAATAATTACCAAATCTGGTCTAATGCTGGGCTTAGGCGAAACTAAAGATGAGGTAGTAGAGGTTATGAAAGACCTGAGGGAAGCCAACTGCGACTTGCTTACCCTCGGTCAGTACCTCCAGCCTTCTCCCAAGCACCATCCTGTGGTCAGGTTTATCCCCCCCGAGGAGTTTTCCCAATATAGAGCCATAGGTAAAGAGAAGGGATTTGCCCAAGTTGCCGCCGCACCTCTAGTGAGAAGCTCGTTTAGAGCGGCTGAACTCTATGTTAAAGTAAAAGGCGATGCACATAGTCTTAATAGCCCATCCTTCACTCGGGTCTAAAGTCCTTGAAGCTATTCTTCAGACATGTAGAGCGGGCACACTGTACCCACACTGAGGAGTTTTACGAAGTGACCGCTAGCTCTTTTGAGCTAGATAAGTTAAGAATTGACTTAATGCACTGGGAAGAGGCCTATAATAGAATAAGACCACATCAGGCTTTAGGGTATCTAACTCCTCTAGAGTTTATAGAGCGGTGGCAGGAAAAACACGGAAAGGAGGTTATGTGTCACTAAGGTATTGAACGAGTACACCATATTGACAAACAGATAATTGTGTAGTATTCTAATCACGGTGTGGCATCAATAAGAAGATGCCATCAAAGCTATCTAGGAGCAGAAGAAGTTGTTACTTAATGTAAAGGACGTTACTGTTTATTATCACAAGGTAGCCGCCATTAGGGATGTTTCCATGGAGGTGGAAGAGGGTGGTATTGTTACCCTTATCGGTTCCAATGGGGCAGGCAAAACCACTACCTTGAGGGCCATCTCCGGCTTAAAGCACCCCGCCTCGGGGGAGATCTGGTTTGAAGACCAAAGAATAGATAGATTAGCACCCGAAAAAATCAATAAGCTGGGGATTGCTCAGGTTCCCGAAGGAAGAAGGGTTTTCCCCCAAATGACGGTGGTGGAGAACCTCTTAATGGGTGCCTTTCTGCGGGAGGATAAAGACGGGATAAACCGAGACCTAGAAGAGGTTTTTAAGCATTTCCCCGTTCTAAAGGAAAGGCAGAAGCAATATGCTGGCACCTTAAGCGGTGGTGAGCAGCAGATGCTGGCTATGGGGCGTGGCCTAATGTCCAATCCTAGGTTGCTCCTTTTGGATGAACCCTCACTGGGCTTGTCGCCTATATTAGTCATGGAGATCGCCAAAATCATAAGGGATATTCACCAAGCGGGCAAAACTATTATTTTAGTGGAGCAGAATGCCCGCCTCGCTCTCAGTCTGGCTCAGAAGGGCTATGTCTTAGAGACAGGTAACATTGTCTTACAGGGCAATGCTAAAGACCTGCGTGAAAACGAGGACGTGAAGAAAGCCTATTTAGGCGGCTAATAGCCATAGTAAAACCAAGATTTAACCAAAACAAAGGAGGTTATATTGTGGAAAAAGGACAAATATTAGCAGCGGCAAAAGAGTCAATTATTAATTTAGATAAAAATAAGGCTGAGGAAATTGCCAAGCAAGGCTTGGCAGCTGGAATTCCTCCGGAGGAAATCATAACCAAGGGATTTATTCCTGGGATAACCAAGATGGGTGACGACTTTGAAAGCGGACAAGTATTCTTGCCAGAACTCATAATGGCAGCTGATGCCATGAAAGCAGGGGTAGCCATATGTGAAGCGGCGCTCCCCAAAAGCGAACTTAAGGCGAAGAAGAAGGTGGTAATAGGGACTGTAGAGGGGGATGTTCACGACATCGGGAAATCGATCGTGGTATCCTTTTTAACTGCCAATGGCTTTGAGGTCTACAATCTTGGTAGGGATGTGCCCATTGAGGAATTTATTAAGAAGGCTAAGGAAGTAGGGGCAGATGTGGTCGGAAGTAGTGCCTTATTGACGACAACCATGGAGGGGCAGAAGAAGATAGAGGAAGGGCTAAAGGCAGCGGGGATACGAGATAAAGTCAAGACAATTGTGGGTGGAGCGCCGTGCAGCCAGGGATGGGCTGACCGGATAGGGGCCGATGCCTATGCCGAAAATGCTGCCGAGGGAGTGAGGAAGATAAAAGAAATGTTAGGTTTGGGTTCTTAAAAGGTCGATGTTAAGGTTGTGATAAGAAGCGATGTCACCTTTTCCATTTTAGCCTGTAGAAGGTTACTTAATTAACAGGACACCCACCACCCCATATGGGATGGTGGGTGTCTTTTTTACCCCTGCTGGTAGGTACTTGGTTAGATAGCAGAAAGCCCAGCTTTTGCTTTGAATTTATTCACCGAGTTAATTTCAATCCCTAACACCTCAGCAATGTGGAACTTAGCCTCCATTCCCCTAGTCCGACCAGGCTTTTGCTCAATAAGGCCTAGTTTAAGCTCGTCTCTGACTTGGCCCATTATTACCGGGTCACAGAGGTCTTTTACCGAAACATGCAATTTATTAGCTACATACTCCTTTGCCTGGTTGATTCTCATGTGGCGGGAGAGTTGCATACGTGCCACCAGATCTCCAGCGGCGCGTATTCCGCCCATTCCCCCAGCAATAGCGTGAGTGATAGCCATCGAGTAAAGGTCTCCTATGCCTGCCTAGATACCATCCATTGAAGGAAGGATTTCTATAGCCGATTTTGTAGCTCTGGAGACAGCATCTACAGGCGGAACAGTACATAGAGGAACCGCTCCAACTCCCATTGCTATTTCCACGTGAATCGGTATCGTGGCCTCTTGACAGACAGGTTTTAGCATGGTGAGGTTACGGGCTTGATTCCAGGCACACGACTTGCGAGTGACAATTCGCACCACTGGCCCGAAAATATCAACCCCGGCTTTCTCCATCACCTTAAGCTGCCGGAGAGGATACATACCAGCCACTCGCTCGCCAGCATAAGTCAGCCCTCCGTGTATTCCCAAGACAAATTCTCCTGCCATCCCCATCTCTACACGCGCCTGAGGGTACTTTTGCTTAAGGGTTTCAACTGCTCGCAAAGCAGCGACAAAGTCGTAGTCTCCGGCGGCGCCAACAGTATCAAAGTTAATGCAATCGACTCCAGCTTCAGTCATACCACCGGCGATATAAACCATATCTTTATAGCCTGCCTCGACCATCTGTTCGGCAGCAGCCCTTGCTTCTTGTAACTTACCCTCAGTGATAAAATCTATGGGATTGTTAAAAGGTCCGTCAGGGGCAGTATATAAGCCTAGATTTGGCATGCAACCGTAAAATACAGGAATAGTGACCGCCAATAGAGCTTCCTCAGCTGCTACTTGCTCGTCTCCTAGAATGGGCTTTAATGGCTTAAAACTGTAATCAAGATGGGCAAGCTCTGCGGTATCAGAGGCAAACAACCTCTCATAAATCAGAAGGGCGGTTGTTCTTCCAATATCAAGCGCCGCTCCGGCTCCACCTGATGGTCCAGCTGTTAACTTAGCCGTACCCTCATCATGGCTAATAACCACTTCTTTCCCTGGCTCTATACCTACAAACTTTTCTCGCCGGCTGTAGATCTCACACAGGTGTTTCATTTCGTCTTCGGTAAGCGGAGGAACTTTGGCCTTGGTAACAGCATCCTGAACCCCGTCCTCTACGTCTTTCATTATTTCGGACTCGGTCATCTCTACCAAGTAACCATCCCCCATTCGCACAGGTATCTTTGCCACTAATAATCACCTCCTTTATTAAATAAAATGACTGCTGGTAGCAACACTCATTAAAACATTTTAACCCCCCTTTCACTATTTTGAAGTCAACCCATCGACCCAGTGTTAACTCAAACCTCATCTACCATAATAAATCTCCCCTCGTCTACTATCCAGTTATTATACTTCCCCCGTTATTTTAATCAAGGTAACTTTTAATATTTTCAATAACTTGCTGACGTTTAAGCCATGCTTGTTCGCGGCTTTCCCCGGTAGTAATCAATGTGGCTACCCAAGGAAGTGACGACGAATTAAAGTTTGTCAGACTTACGTCGGCTCCAAAAAAACCGTGGACAATTTCAAGGGAGTCGACTTCTCCCATAATATGTTCTCCCAGAAATTGTAAACCATTTTGGGAAGCCTTAATATGCTCGTAAACCACCCCTCTTAATGCTCTTATTTCAGGGATTATAGGCATCGTATCCCTGACAAATATGTCCCGCAATAGTTCCAACATGTTTATCCCTGTAGACTCATAAACTGCAGTAGGAGTCTGACTTGGGAGTCGGGCATCAATTTCTAACACCTTGGGAACACCACCGTGGTCAAGGATAACCTCAACATCCATAATCCCCTTCAAATGAAGGCTCTGGGCAATGATGAGGGCGATTTGTTTAATCTGCCTGTCTAAAGATTCTGGAATTTCGGCGGGGGCGAGAACCCGGTTGCAGTCGTAGTCGCTATCCATCTCGAGCTCGGTAACCTGGAGAGCTACGTAATGTCCGCCCAAACCTAAAACTTCGATAGAATAGGACGGACCCTCCACAAACTCCTGTAAAATCCAGCGCTTCAGCCCTGAACCCACCTGTTTAATAAAATCGCCCAGTTCCGGTTCAGTGCTTAGCTTGGATACCCCATGACTTCCGCTTGAGATGGATGGTTTTACTATAAGTGGCAGTCCACATTGGGGCCAACTTAGTGGCATGGGAACGCCCAATTTTTCAAATAGGCGGTTGGAGCGCTTCTTGGAATGGCTAATAAAATATGCTTCGGCATCATAAGCTAAAGGGATGTTTACCTCAGTAGCACATTTCTGTAAAGCTCTAAGGGCGACAACATCTTCAACCGCCGGGATAATCAAATCAACTTTTTCTAAAGCCCGACGTAAAGATGAAGTGTCTTTAACAATATCACAGTGATAAAAGGATTGGCATAATCTGGCTGCTGGTGGGCTCTGTTTCCTATCGATAAGAATTACTT
>CAYQQD010000022.1:0-10620 GCA_964419575.1 uncultured Dehalococcoidales bacterium
TAGTTTATCTCTATGCTAGAATTGCTTTGAAAATGAGTAATAAAGACCTTAAATATTGGGTTGGTTTCAACTTGATACCGGGTATTGGTCGTGTCAGGCTAACTCAGCTTGAGAACTACTTCGGCAGTCTTGAGGCTGCTTGGCATGCGGCTCCGGTTGACTTAAAGCACTCGGGCTTGGATAGTGGCTCGATACGCGCCATTACCTCGTGGCAACCCAGGCTCTCTCTGGAAGCAGAGATGGAGAAGCTAGACCGCTACGGAGTGAAAGTGCTTACCTGGCACGACCCTGAGTATCCATCTCGGCTTAAAGAAATATATGATTATCCACCGATACTTTATGTCAGAGGTCGCCTAGCTCCTGAGGATGAGTGGTGCTTAGCAGTAGTCGGCACCCGCCGGGCTACTGTTTACGGCAGGCAAGTAACCGAAGAAATAGTAGCTGACCTAGCCCGGAGTAAAATCACCATCGTCAGTGGCTTAGCTAAAGGGATTGATTCAATAGCCCACCAAAGTGCCCTGGAAGCTGGTGGCAGAACCATTGCTGTATTTGCCTGCGGGCTTGATATCGTTTACCCTAGCGAGAACGCTAACCTGGCTCGGCGTATTATTCAGCAGGGGGCTCTAATCAGTGAGTTTCCGCTAGGTACCAGACCTAAAGCTGATAACTTCCCCCGGCGCAATCGGATAATGAGTGGAATGAGTCTAGGGGTGCTAATCACTGAAGCTAGTGAGACTAGCGGGGCGATGATTACTGCTCATCTAGCACTGGAACAAAATAGAGAGGTGTTTGCTGTTCCAGGCAGTATCCTATCGCCAGCGAGTGGTGGTACCAACCACCTTATTCAGGAAGGGGCTAAGCTGGTTCGTGACTACAATGATATTCTAGAGGAATTGAACCTGACGGCGGTAGCCCACCAAATAGAAATTAGGGAGGTCATCCCAGCCTCTGACACCGAGTCCCTGCTACTGAAGCAATTAAGTGCTGAGCCTACCCATGTTGACGAGGTCTGTCGAAACAGCGGTTTGCCGATATCAACAGTCAGTAGTACCCTAGCGATGATGGAGATTAAAGGCTTGGTAAAACAAGTAGGGCCGATGAATTATGTTTTGGCACGGGAAGTGAGAGAAGTATATAGGGTAAAGGTGGACTAGTGCCATGAAAAGGAATTTGGTTATAGTTGAATCACCAGCTAAAGCTAAAACGCTGGGCAGGATTCTAGGTAGGGGCTACAACCTCAAGGCATCTATGGGGCATGTAAGAGACCTGCCCAAGAGCCGGCTGGGAGTAGATGTAAAAAAGGGCTTTGCCCCTAGATATGTAGTTCCCAAGGCAAAAAGCAAGGTAGTAAAGGAACTTAAAGAGGCGGCTAAAGCAGCAGCTACTATATATTTAGCCACCGACCCAGACCGTGAAGGCGAAGCTATCGCCTGGCATCTAGTTGAGGTAACCAGGACAGACCAGACCCCCTACTACCGTGTCGTCTTCCATGAAATAACCGACGAGGCTATAGCCCGTGCCTTCAAAAATCCACGCTCTATAGATATGCAATTAGTCAACGCCCAGCAAGCCCGGCGCATTATGGATAGACTGGTCGGTTATAAGATTAGCCCGCTGCTCTGGCAAAAGGTAAGGAGGGGGCTTTCCGCCGGCAGAGTCCAGTCGGTGGCACTAAGGATTATCGTTGACCGAGAGCGAGAGATTGAGAAATTCACCCCGGAAGAATATTGGACTATTGAGGCTGAGCTAAAAAAGAAGGTGCCCGAGGCAGCCGCCTTCCGGGCGACACTGGTCGGTCTTATTGATGGCACCAAGCTTGACATCCATACTCAGCAAGAAGCCAACCAGCTTTGTGACGAACTCGGGCAGGCTGCCTACAACGTCATTAAGGTAAAGACCAAAAAGGTAACCCGCCGCCCAGCCCCGCCATTTATCACCAGCACCCTACAGCAGGAAGCCTGGCGAAAGCTCCACTTCACCGCCAAGCAAACCATGGCTATCGCCCAGCAGCTTTACGAAGGTTTAACCGTAGGTGACGAAGGCAGGGTAGGGCTTATTACCTATATGCGCACTGACTCCACCCGGGTAGCCCGTTCTGCCGTGGTTGAAGCCCGAGAATTCATCAGCGAGAAGTATGGCACTCAATTTATCCCGTCACACGCCCGTTCCTTCGCCGCCGTAAAGGGGGCACAAGAAGCCCATGAAGCTATTCGCCCGACCAAGATTTGGCGGGAGCCAGAGTTGATTAAATCGTTCCTTACCGCCCCTCAGTTTAAGCTGTACCAGCTTATCTGGAAACGAATGGTAGCCAGCCAGATGTCGGCAGCTGTATTTGATAACACTACAGTTGACATTCAAGCCAGATGCCCAGAGCCCAAGAACAAATACCTGCTCAGAGCTTCAAGCTCTATTACCACATTCCCCGGATTTATGATTCTTTATATTGAGGGGAAAGACGAAGCTGAAGAAGAAAAGAAAACCTCCCCACTCCCTCTATTGGAGAAAGGCGATGAACTCGAGCTTCTGGGGCTTTTCCCCGAGCAACGCTTTACCCAGCCCCCACCCCGCTTTACCGAAGCCACACTGGTCAAGACGCTGGAGCAGTGGGGCATCGGGCGCCCCAGCACCTACGCCCCAATCCTGTCCACACTCCAGGAGCGGGGCTATGTTATTAAAGATAAAGGCAGCTTTCAGCCAACCGAACTGGGGTTTGTGGTCAATGACCTGCTTATCAAACACTTCCCCGACATCGTTGATATTAAATTTACCGCTAATATGGAAGGGGAATTGGATGAAATAGCCAACCAAAGCCGGGATTGGGTAGGTGTGGTTCAGGATTTCTACATTCCTTTTGAGAAAAGCCTCCAGGGTGCCTCACAGCTTATGGCTAAGGTGAAGTTAGCCCCTGAGCTAACTGAGGAAATTTGTCCTGATTGTGGCAAGCCTCTGGTAATCAAGACCAGCCGCTACGGCAAATTTCTCGCCTGTAGTGGTTACCCCGAGTGCAAATATACCAAGCCCTATCAGATTAAGATTGGCGTTAACTGTCCACAGTGTGGCAATGAGCTAGTAGAGCGGCTAAGCAAGAAGAAGCGTGTCTTTTATGGTTGCAGTAACTATCCTAATTGCCAGTTTGCCACCAACTTTAGACCCCTCCCCCAGCCTTGCCCCAACTGCGGCGGACTCCTTACCCTCTACCGCGGGAAATGGACAAAATGTACTAAGTGTGATTATAAAGGAAAGCTCCAGCAGGATTAATTCCTATGCAAGAAGTTTTTAATAAGTATATAAATTACCTTGAGGCGGAGAAGCGTGCCTCCCGCTACACCGTGCGCAACTATACCACCGATTTATTAGGCTTCTTTGACTTCCTTAAGACTAAAGAGATTAGCTCGCTAAAGGAAGTTGACAGGCATGTTTTGCGCGACTACCTTTCTCACCTTATGGAGCAGGGCATTGTCAAGGCAAGTATCGCCCGCAAACTATCAGCCATCCGCTCCTTTTACCGTTATCTACTTCGGGAGGGGATGGTAACCACCAACCCGGTAGCCTCTACCTCCTCCCCCAAGCTAGACAAGCGCTTACCCTCCTTCCTCACCCCAGAAGAGATGGTGAGACTTCTGCAAACCTCCGATTTGTCCACGCCGCAGGGACTGCGTGACCGGGCTTTGATGGAGCTACTTTATGCCTCCGGTCTCAGGGTAAGCGAACTGGTAAGCCTGGATGTGGAGCAGGTTAACTTTGATACCTATGAAATTCGGGTCTGGGGGAAGGGTTCTAAGGAACGGGTGGTGCTGATGGGCAAGCCAGCCGCCACGGCTTTGATGACCTATCTTAGTCAGGGTAGACCTAACCTTTTGGGGGACAAAAGAAGTAGCGCCCTATTTGTCAATCGCTACGGGGGGCGACTCATAGAACGAAGAGTCCAAAGGCTATTACAGAAATATGCTAGCTTGGCTGGCATTAACAAAAGGGTCTATCCCCATCTACTGCGTCATACCTTCGCCACCCATCTACTTGACGGCGGCGCCGGTCTAAGGGTAGTCCAGGAGCTTCTGGGGCATGCCAGTCTATCCTCCACCCAGATTTATACTCATGTAACCAAGAGTCAGGCGAAGAAGGTATATCTATCGGCTCACCCGATGGCACGGGAGAAGGATGATGAGCTTGAAGAATAGGCGGAGAAAGCTGCGCCAGGGGCTGGCTGAAAAAGAAATTGATGCTATCTTCATCTCGCAACCAGAGAACAGGCGTTACCTCTCCGGCTTTGACGGTTCGTCAGGTTATTTATTAATTACACCACAGGATACAATTTTAGCTACCGACTTTCGCTATCTACAGCAAGCCAAAATACAAGCCCCTGACTATGAGATTTTTCAGATAATTGGTGATATAGTAGACTGGTTCCCCAGACTGGTAGCTGAGCTAAACATGAAGAAGCTTGGATTTGAAGCTGGGCATATCACTTTTGCCCTGCACCACCAGTTATCTGATATACTGAATAAAGCGCAATCCCAAATCAGGCTTATTCCTGTGGACGGATTGGTAGAATCCCTCCGGGCAATAAAAGAGCCCGAGGAAATTGAGCTCATAACTAAGGCGGCGGAGATAAGCGATGCCGCTGTAGAATATATTGAAAATATGATTCATATTGGTATGAGCGAGAAGGAGATAGCCTGGGAAGTAGAGAAATTCACCCGTGAGAATGGTAGCGAGACAGTACCCTTTGAGGTTATTGTTGCCTCTGGCCCAAACTCAGCTCTACCCCATGCTAAACCTTCATCACGCACCATCCAATCCGGGGAGCCGGTAATATTCGATATCGGAGCCAGGTTTGGTGGTTACTCCAGTGACCTGAGCCGCACCATCTGCCTTGACACTCCTGACGATACCTTCCAAAAGGTATATAATACTGTCCTTGAAGCCCAGCTAACGGCAATGGCTACAATTATAGAAGGTATGACTGGCAGCGAAGCCGATAATCTGGTCAGGGAAATTATTAAACAGGCGGGCTATGATGAAGCCTTTGGGCATGCTTTGGGTCATGGCATAGGGCTAGCCTCACACGAGTCGCCACGTCTTGGTCCAAATTCAGCCGATAAACTTACCTCAGGCATGATATTTACTATTGAGCCCGGCATTTACCTTGCCGGCTGGGGAGGAGTAAGGATTGAGGATGTAGTAGTCATGGAAGACGGTAAAACGAGGCTAATTTCAAAAGCTAAAAAATTAGGAGACTGGCATGATAACTAGTGGTGAATTAAGGAAAGGAATAACTATTGAGCTGGAAGGCAAGCTGTATCAAGTTCTTGACTACCAGCATATTAAGGTGGGGCGTGGTAGTGCTCAGGTCCGGCTAAGGCTCCGAGATATTCGTGGTGGTCATACTATCGAGCGAACCTTCCAGTCCACTGAGAAGTTCACCCGAGCTCGCCTTGACTATCGCAGTATGCAATACCTTTATAATGATGGCGACTTGTATTACTTTATGGATGAAGAGAACTTTGAGCAGGTATCCCTAGATAGTAATCAACTGGGTGATGCCATTAACTATTTAAAGGAAGGCATGTCCCTACAGATATCAAGCTATAAGGACAAGCTGGTAGGTGTTGAGCTACCTACTGCCGTCGAGCTTAAAGTGATTGATACCGGCCCCGGTTTTAAGGGAGACACCGCCGCCGCTGGTAGCAAACCAGCCAAGCTGGAGACCGGTATTACCATTCACGTCCCCCTGTTCATTAACAAAGGGGATATTATCAAGGTTGACACCCGTGATGGTAGCTATCTAGAGAGGGTCAGTTGAGATTAAATTGCTAAAAGCCGACCTTCATATTCATACCAAGTATTCAGCCGACTGCAATACGCCTTTGGAGCAGATTATTAGCCGCTGTCAGCAGACTGGCATAAATTGTGTTGCCATTGCTGACCATGGCACTATTGAAGGTGCGTTAAGGATGCAGGGTTTAGCCCCGTTTCATGTAATTGTAGCCGAGGAGATATTAACTCCCCGCGGTGAGATTATGGGCATGTTTCTTAAAGAGGGCATACCTAGCGGTCTGTCGGTTGAGGAGACAATATCCAGAATCAAAGCTCAAGATGCCTTAATATCCATCCCCCACCCCTTTGATATATTCCGACACTCTGCTCTGGATACCGAGGTAATAGAACAGCTAGCCGAACAAATTGATGTTATAGAGGTATTTAACTCACGAACCTTCTTTAACCGTTCTTCAGTTAAAGCTCAAATTTTTGCTCAAAAGTATGGCATCCATGGAAGCGCTGGCAGTGATGCCCACACCCTCCATGAAATAGGTAATACCTATGTAGAGATGCCTGAATTCAATGGCAAGGACGACTTCCTCAATGCTTTAGCCAAAGGCAGGATTGTTGGGCACAGGGCAAACCCCTTAGTCCATCTTAACAGCGCTTGGGCAAAGCTAAAAAATCTTAAATAAAAATGGAGAAACTTTATCAACTGGGCTGGTTTTCTACAGGTAGAGATAAAGCGGCTAGAGACCTGTTACAAACAGTACAGGACAGCATCTATCAAGGCGAGATTAAGGCTGAAATAGTCTTTGTTTTCAGCAATCGTGAGCCTGGCGAATCAAAAGAGAGCGATTTATTCCTCAAACTGGTCAAGGATTATCACATCCCTCTAATCACCTTTTCTTATCACAAGTTTAAAGCTAGGCAAAGCACTCCTGACACGGGACAAAGCGGAAGCTTATCACTATGGCGGCGTGAATATGACCGGCAGGTAATGAATCGGCTCCAAGACTTCCACCCCGACCTATGTGTCCTGGCTGGTTATATGCTCATCGTTGGCAAAGAGATATGCCAGAGATACAATATGATTAACCTTCACCCGGCGGCTCCAGGCGGACCTAAAGGGACTTGGCAGGAGGTAATCTGGCAATTAATCAGTAACCAGGCTCAGGAAACAGGGGTGATGATGCACCTGGTAACCCCTGAGCTGGATAAAGGACCGCCGGTAGCCTATTGCACCTTTTCTATTAGAGGCAAACCATTTGATAGATATTGGCAGGGAATAAAGGGGCTTCCCCCTGAAGAGATTAAGAAACAGGGTGAGAATAATTCCTTATTCAAGCTCATCCGGCAGTATGGGCTGGCTAGGGAATTTCCCTTAATAATATCTACCCTGAAGGCTTTCAGCCAGGGTAAAGTTAAGATAAGCCCGGACAAAAAGGTCGTCGATGCTAACGGGAGACCCATTAACGGGTATAATCTAACCGACGAGATTAATAAGAGAGTAAGAGAGACGATTTTATAACAAACCTTGTTGAATGACTTATCAAAGAAAGATTAGAAAGGCAAAGCCCCATTTTAGTGGGAGCTTAAGAGGGGCAAAGCCCCTCTTCCAAAAAGTTCCCCCTCTCCTTCAAAGGAGAGGGGGGATAAAGGGGGTGAGGTAGATAACAATGGCAAACTTTATCTGTTTTGACCTGGAAGGACCGCTATCACCTCAAGACAATGCCTATGAGCTAATGAAGCTTTTCCCCAATGGCGATAAGGTCTTTGAGGTTATCAGTCGTTACGACGATTTGCTGACGTTAGAAGAAAGGGAGGACTATGAGCCGGGGGATACTTTAGCCCTTATCGTGCCCTTCCTTGTCCTTCATAATATCTCGGAAAACAATATTGCTGACTTAGCCAGCAAGGCTAGCTTAACCGGCGGCGCCGAAAGGCTTATCTCCTGGCTTGAGTCTAAGGGCTGGAAGGTATTTTGCATTACCACTACTTACGAACAGTATGCCATTCATATTACCCACAAACTAGGCATTTATAGCCATAATGTGGCTTACACGCCATTCCCCGGAGTTAGACTGCGCCTAGCATTGAGTAAAGAAGAAGTCGCCCTGTTGCAACAGACTGAGGAAGACATTCTGAAAATGCGCCCATTTGATGACGACGCTAGGATTAAACAAAGCCTAGACCACTTCTTCTGGGAAAAACTGCCGACTACTAACCTGGGCGAGGTAATTACAGAAGTAAAGCCGGTGGGAGGGCGACGTAAAGTAGCTGCCCTAAACAGATTTGCTGATAAATATGACCAGCCACTATCCAATTGGGTGGTAGTGGGTGATAGCATAACCGATTTCAGGATGCTCCAGGCAGTAGATGAAGCCGGAGGGCTAGCTATAGCATTTAATGCCAATGAGTATGCCCTGCCCTACTCAACCATGAGCTTGGCTTCCACATTAATCAGCGACTTAACCGAGGTGCTTGAGGCATGGCAAAAGGGCCAGCGAAGCAGAGTAGAAAAGGTGGCAAAAGCCAAGGAGAAGATTGGAGGGGTAGGGGATAGGGGTTATTTTCACTGGCTATCTGGCAGAAAAGATATCGACGAGGTCATTAAGATTCATAAAAGAATAAGGCGCCTAGTTAGGGAAGAGGCAGGCAAGCTAGGCTGAGCACAAGTAGCTGAAAAGGAGGAGTTATGATGCAATTGAGTGAATTAAAAAAAGCAATGAAGGGCGTATTCGTGGTTCAAATTACGCCGTTCAATAAAGATGGTAGCCTTGACTTGGAGGGTATGCGAGCCAATACGCGTTGGTTAGCCGAGCGTATGTCAGGTAAAGATTTTGTATTCGTACCACTGGGCAGTACCGGGGAGTTTTATGCCATGTCTGACGATGAGTGCAAAGCCGTTATCAAAATGGTTGTAGAAGAGGTGAACGGAAGACTTCCAGTATTAGCCGGGACAGCGCGGGCGGGTACTCGGGAAACCATCAAAATGTGCCAGTATGCTGAGTCTGTGGGTGCCGATGGAGTCCAAGTCGTCCTCCCCTACTATCACGTCCCGCAAGAGGAAGGCATGTATCAGCACTATAAACAGATAGCTGAAAGCATCAACATTGGCATAATGGTTTATAATAATCCGGCTGCATCCGGCTCCTGGATCAAGCCTGCTTTAATGGCTAAGTTAGCTAAGATACCAAATATCATAGCCGTTAAAGAGAATACAACGAGTATTGCCTCCTACTATTTGATGCAAAGGACTGTAGACCCGAAAGACGCAGTGATTCTGTGTGGGCTAGCCGAGAGAATGTTTTCTTTTGAAGCGTTATATGGTTGCCCTGGCTTTATCAGTTACGCTGCCAACTTTGCCCCGGACCTCTCGTATTCAATCTATGAGGCTGCGGCTGCCAAAGATTTCAATAAAGTAGCCGAGCTTGTCAACTCTATGGCTCCCTTTTTCAGCTTTATGGCTAAAGTGACAGCGAACCATGGGCCAGACACCGGTGTTACTGGAATCGAGGCTGAGCCGGTGATGTTTATTAGCGCAACTAAGGCAGCAATGGATATTTTAGGGCTGAGGGGTGGAGAGGTCAGGCTACCGCTTACCGGCATCAATGAAAAAGAAAAAGCCGAACTTGCTATCATCCTCAAGGCGATGAAGATAGCCAAGTAAATTTCTAATAATATGAATAACATTGAAGTAGTTGGACTGGGGGCGCTGAATATAGACCATCTATACAAGGTAGAGCGCATCCTTGATGACGGTGAGGCAGTAGTAACCGAGACCAAGTCGTCTCCTGGCGGCTCAGCCGCCAACACCATTTATGGCTTAGCCAAGCTTGGGGTGAGCGCTGGCTTCAGCGGCGTGGTCGGTGATGATGCCGAAGGCAAAGTACTAATACAGGACTTCCAAAGAGTAGGCGTAGATACTTCCCAAATCAAGATAAAGCCGGGGGCAAAAACGGGCTCAGTGGTATGTCTCAGCGATAAGCTAGGCAGGCGCTCCCTCTACGTCACTCCCGGTGCCAATAACCTGCTGACTATGGATGATTTGGACTTGACCTATATAAACCAAGCCACAATGCTCCATCTCTCCTCCTTCGCTGATGATAGGCAGTTCAAAATATTGCTGAAGTTGATGGACGGACTAGCCCCATCCGTTAAACTTAGTTTTGCTCCCGGAGCGCTATATGCCTCTAAGGGGCTCAAGGCTCTGGCTCCAATACTAAGTAAGACTTACATCCTGTTTATTAACCAGAATGAAATAAAGCAATTGACCGGGGAGGATGTTATAAGCGGAGCCCAAAGCTGCCTCAAGCAGGGTTGCTCTATTATTGTGGTTACTCTAGGCAAAGGAGTAAAGCTGGAGTTAGGCAAAGGGATTAGTCGGAGAACAGTTATTGCCACCGGTTATATTAAGGACGCCGAGACTGAACATGCAATTCAACCTAGTGACCGGGATATTGTGTCTCCAGCCGACACCACTGGTGCCGGTGACGCCTTCGCCACTGGCTTTCTCTATGGTCTGCTCAAGGGAAAAGGGCTTGAAGAGTGTGGGCGTCTGGGTGACATCGTAGCTCGCTTTTCTATTACCAAGCTGGGCACAAGGCAAGGCTTCCCCACCCCCAACCAGCTAGCCCAACGCTACCGAGAGCTTTATTCGAAGCAACTATAAAGTCTATTTCTTAGCTGGTTTGCCTCCAGCTTCATCAATCTTAGCTATTTCTTTCGGCGGTTTAGTGAGGACTTCATCGACAATGCCATACTCGACCGCCTGCTGCGGATTGAGGTAGAAGTCCCGGTCAGTATCATGGGCTATCTTTTCCAGTGGTTGACCGGTGTGTTTAGATATAATGCTTC
>CAYQQD010000023.1:0-10603 GCA_964419575.1 uncultured Dehalococcoidales bacterium
TAGGGGAGGCGTGCCCAGTCAGCAGTCATGGCATCCTCGCTGGTTACGGCACGGACAGCAACCAGGTAGCCATAGGTCCTGTAGTCGCCCATTACCCCTACGCTCTTGACATCGGTGAGTATGGCAAAGCTCTGCCATAGCTGGCGGTATAGCTTTGCCTTCTTAATCTCATTCATTACAATCCAATCGGCACCCCGCAGTATCTCAAGCTTCTCCTTGGTCACTTCACCAATGATGCGAATGGCTAAGCCGGGACCGGGGAATGGCTGGCGCCACACCATCTCTTCAGGAAGACCTAGCTCCAGCCCTACCTGTCGCACTTCGTCCTTAAATAAATATCGCAAAGGTTCAAGCAGGGTGAGCGTCATTTTAGCTGGCAGCCCGCCAACATTGTGATGGGTCTTTATTTTGGCTGAGGCACTGCCAGATAATGCGCTCTCAATGACGTCGGGGTATAGCGTTCCCTGGGCCAGAAAATCGACCTTGCCTATCTTTCTGGCTTCTTCCTCAAATACGGTGATAAATTCCTCGCCAATGACCTTGCGCTTTATCTCGGGGTCTATTATCCCTTTCAGGCGATTGAGGAACCTTTCGCTGGCATCAACATAGATAATATTCATGCCCAGGTTAAGCCGGAAGACATTAAAGGTCCTCTCTACTTCTTCACGACGTAGCAGCCCATGATTGACAAAGATACAGGTGAGCTGGTCGCCAATAGCCCGGTGGATAAGGGTGGCGACGACCGAGGAATCAACTCCTCCGGAGAGGGCACTGATAACCTTACCGTCACCTACTTGCTGTCTAATTTTGGCTATGCTCTCGTCTATGAAGTTGCCCACCGTCCAGTTTCCCTGGCAGCCACATATCTGGTAGGCAAAATTCCTCAGGATGGTCTTTCCCTGAGGGGTGTGGACTACCTCGGGGTGAAACTGGAGACCAAACATTCCTTTATCGTTGCCCATAACAGCAATGGGCGAATTTTCAGTATAGGCTAGAGCCCTAAAACCAGGCGGCATTTCTTCAATCTGGTCGGCATGGCTCATCCATACCGGGGAGGAGAGAGGCAAATCGGCAAATAGAGGTGAATGTAAATCACTCAGGTGAAGCATAGCGTGACCATACTCATACTTTGCTCCAGGAATAACCCTTCCTCCTAGTTGTTTGGTAATGACTTGCATCCCGTAGCATATGCCCAATACTGGCAGGCGGCTTTCATAAATGTAGGCTGGGGCTAGGGGAGCACCAGCTTCATAGGCACTAGCCGGTCCGCCGGAGAGGATGAATCCCCTGGGATTCAACGGGGCTATCTGTTCCCACGGGGTATCGGGAGGTACCAGCTCGCAGTATACTTGGCACTCGCGTATCCGTCGGGCAATGAGCAGGCTATATTGGGAGCCAAAATCGATGACAATTATCGCTTCCCGCTCAGCCCCGGGTATGACTTCCTTGGCTGCCGCCGGCTGTTCGCCACCCAGCTCTTTAGCAATCTCTAAATAAGCAGAGACTTCAATATCACCGCTGGTGGTTATGCGGCGGCTCTTTTTTAAGGTTTGTCTCGTCTTACCTTTAGTCATGTTTATGACCAAAGATTACCACTGTGATATACTATCGTCAAGAGAAAAAACCACCATTTGTAGGCAGCAGGATAATGTTAGGCAAGTTTCCTTTAGATATTAAAAATCAGGTGGAGAAGGCTATTTCTATTCTCAAGCAGGGGGGTATAGTTGCCTTCCCTACTGATACCGTCTATGGCTTGGGGGCTTGTGCTACCAATCAACAGGCAGTGGAGCGGGTTTATCGGGTAAAAGGGCGACCGCAGAATATGGCGCTCCCTTTGCTTTTAGCCCGTATCTCGCAGATAAGTGAAGTTGCTGAGCCGGTGCCGCAAATTGCCTGGCTTTTGGCTCATAAATTCCTACCCGGTGCCTTAACCCTGGTTTTACCTAAGTCTAAATCGGTTCCCGATATTATCACTGCCGGGGGTATAACTGTAGCCGTTCGTATCCCAGCTCACCCTATTCCTGTTGCCCTAATTGAAGGTCTGGGGGCGCCTGTTGTTGGCACCAGTGCTAACCTGAGTGGTAAGCCGAGTGTATTGACTGCTGATGAGGTCTATTCCCAGTTTGGGGATAGAATAGATTTAGTCATTGATGGTGGCAGGTGCCCGGGCGGTAGGGAATCTACTATCGTTGATGTAACTGGGGAAACGCCGGTAGTTTTGCGGGAAGGTGCTATTGCCTTTAAGGAGCTTGAGCAGGTATGCGGGAGGCTATCTTTAAAAAAGGAGGCTGAGTAGTGCGTATTGCTATTGGCTGTGACCACAGAGGGCTGAATCTCAAGCAATCTATTATTGGGCTAATTACTGAAATGGGGCATTCGTATCACGACTTTGGCTGTTATACCACTGCCCCGGTGGACTACCCCGATATTGCTAAGAAGGTAGCTGAGGCGGTAGCTGAGGGTCATTTCGAACAAGGTATTTTGATATGTGATACTGGTATTGGTATGAGTATTGCCGCCAATAAGGTCAAGGGGATAAGGGCGGCGCTATGCCACAATGCTTTCAGCGCTCGCCGAGCTCGTCAGCACAACGATGCTAATATCCTCTGTTTGGGGGTGGAGCTGGGGCAGGATAAAATATCTGAGATTGTTGAGGCTTACCTTACCACTGAGTTTGAGGGTGGAAGACACATGCCGAGGCTAAATAAGATAAAGGCTATGGAAAGCTAACTAAATGGGGCTTAGCTTGACAATGAATGGGGGCTATGTTATGTTTTGTTATGGGTTGGGGTAGGATTTCGAGGTTTAGTCCGTCCTTGGAGGACGGTTTTTAGTTATTTAGGGAAAAGGACAAAGTATGAAAAGCGATGCGATTAAACGGGGTGTGGAGCGGGCTCCGCATCGGTCTTTGTTACATGCTTTAGGCTGGGCGAATTCGGAGATAGATAAGCCGCTCATAGGTATTATTAATAGCTTTAGCGAGATTGTCCCTGGACATATACATCTGCGAGGTATTGCCGAGGCGGTGAAAGCTGGGGTGCGCAGTGGAGGAGGTATTCCCTTCGAGGTTAATACTATCGCCGTATGTGATGGCATTGCCATGAACCACCTAGGTATGAAATATAGCCTGCCCAGCCGGGAGCTAATTGCTGACTCGGTGGAAATAGTTGCTGAGGCTCATGCTTTTGATGCCTTGGTCTTTATCCCTAATTGTGACAAGATAATCCCCGGGATGCTAATGGCAGCGGTGAGGCTGAACCTACCGGCTATCTTTATAAGCGGTGGTCCGATGCTAGCTGGTCGCTTTAGTAGTAACGGTGAGGTTAAGCATGTTGACCTCAGCTCTATGTTTGAGGCAGTAGGTAGGGTAGTTAAAGGGAAGATGAGTCAGGAGGAGTTGGAGCGGTTAGAAGAAGTGGCTTGCCCGGGTTATGGTAGCTGTGCCGGGATGTTCACTGCCAATACTATGAATTGCTTAACTGAAGCTCTGGGAATGGGGCTACCGGGTCATGGTACTATTCCGGCTGTTGATGCCAGGCGAATACAGTTAGCTAAAGAGGCAGGGCGTCAGGTTATGGAACTATTAGCTAATGACATTCGTCCCCGTGACATCATAAATGAAGCTTCTATCTATAATGCCTTTGCTGTTGATATGGCGTTGGGTGGTAGCACTAATTCGGTTTTGCACCTTATGGCTATAGCCTATGAGGCGGGGGTTGATTTTTCTTTGTCTGGGGTGAACCAGATAAGCGAGCGTACCCCTCACTTATCTAGGCTAAGACCAGCTGGTGATTACCATCTGGAGGACTTAGACCAAGCTGGCGGTATACCAGCGGTGATGAAGGAACTTAAAGGGGTATTAAACCTGGAAGCAAGAACAGTATCGGGGAAGTCGGTGGCTGAGATTATTGCCAGCAGCCGGTCTGGGGATGGTAGAGTTATTCGCTCGGCGGCTAACGCTTACTCGGCTACAGGGGGTATTTGTGTCCTTTTTGGTAATCTGGCGCCAGAAGGTGCGGTGGTAAAGAGAGCGGCGGTGGTTCCTGAGATGATGGTTCATCAGGGTCCAGCCAGAGTATTTGACTCTGAAGAGGAAGCCACGGTAGCTATCATGGGTGGTAGCATAAAGTCGGGTGACGTGGTAGTTATTCGCTATGAAGGACCTAAAGGGGGGCCGGGGATGAGGGAGATGCTTACCCCCACTTCTCTATTGAGCGGTATGGATTTGGATAAGGAGGTAGCTCTGATAACTGATGGGCGTTTCTCTGGAGCGACTCGTGGTGCAGCTATCGGGCATGTTTCCCCTGAGGCAGCTAGCCGAGGACCTATCGCTGCCTTGACAGATGGTGACATAATTAAGATTGATATCGCTAATTATAAGCTTGAGGTTGGGCTTAGTGATAAAGAGATATCTCAGCGTTTAGCCCGGTTAGCCGAATTTGAGCCGAAGGTAAAAATGGGTTACCTCCGTCGCTACGCTGAAAAGGTATGTTCGGCTAGCACTGGGGCGGTATTCAGCCGATAAGGGAAAATAATAATGAGAATGACTGGCGCTCAGATTTTATGTGAGGGTCTGGTGAAAGAAGGGGTAGAGGTTATCTTTGGTTTCCCTGGGGGAGCTATTTTACCCCTATATGACACCCTGCCTCAATATCCTCAGCTTCGTCATATATTGGTGCGTCATGAGCAGGGGGCGGCTCACGCTGCTGATGGCTATGCCAGAGCCACGGGGAAGGTAGGGGTATGTATGGCTACCTCGGGTCCCGGTGCCACCAATTTGGTGACTGGTATTGCTAATGCCTATCTTGATTCGTCACCGGTAGTGGCCATAACCGGTCAGGTAGCCCGACCCTTTATTGGCAAGGATGCTTTTCAGGAAGTAGATATTTCTGGTATTACTTTGCCTATCACCAAGCATAACTATCTTGTCCTCGATGTAGCTTCACTGGCAGGAATAGTTAAGGAGGCTTTTTATTTAGTTCAGACTGGTCGGCCGGGTCCGATACTGATTGACATCCCCCGGGACGTTTTCATCGACCAGGCGGAGTTTGACTACCCGACCGATATAGATTTACCTGGCTATAAGCCAACGCTTCAGGGACACCCGGCACAGATTAAGAAGGCAGCCAAGCTCATAAACGAGGCTCAGCGCCCGCTAATTATTGCCGGGAGGGGGGTGATTATCTCCAGAGCCTATGAGGGGCTTAAGCAGCTAGCTGAAACGGCACAAATACCGGTGGTTACTACTTTATTGGGCATTGGTTGTTTCCCAGAGAGTCATATTCTGAGTTTTGGTATGCTGGGCATGCATGGCATGGCTTATGCTAATATGGCGGTTGAAGCGGCTGACGTCATTATTGCCGTTGGGATGAGGTTTGATGATAGGGCTACAGGTAAGGTTAGTGGATTTGCCCCCTATGCTAGCATAATACATATTGATATTGACCCGGCTGAAATCGGTAAAAATGTGCCGGTAGCTGTACCTATAGTTGGTGATGTGAAGCTGGTTCTGGAGGCATTAAATAGACTCATTATCTCTACCGAGCATGTTGATTGGCTTCAACAGCTTGGGGACTGGCAAAAGTGCCACCCTTCAACGGCTATTAGAGACTGCGAAGGGCTTCTGCCCCAGTTTGTCATTCGCAAGATATACGAGATAACACAGGGTGAGGCGATTATTGTTACTGGGGTGGGGCAGAACCAAATGTGGGCAGCTCAACACTTCTGCTATGATAAGCCAAATAGCCTAATCTCGTCAGGTGGACTGGGGACTATGGGATTTGAGCTTCCAGCAGCTTTGGGGGCTAAGGTAGGCTGTCCTGATACTACTGTCTGGTGTATCGCCGGTGACGGCGGTTTTCAGATGACTATCCAGGAGTTGGCTACTGTAGTTCAAGAGAAGGTGGCAATTAAGATAGCCATCATTAACAATGGTTATCTGGGGATGGTGAGGCAGTGGCAGGAGTTGTTCTACGGGCGAAGATATGTAGCCACTCCATTGAGTGGTCCCGACTTTGTCAAGATTGCTGAGGCATATGGAATCCCCGGGCTAAGGGTTAGACGTAAGGCGGAGGTAGTTCCAGCTATCGTGCGAGCCATGGAGGAGCAAGGTCCTTTCCTGATTGATTTTATGGTGGAACCAGAAGAGAATGTTTATCCTATGGTGACACCGGGGGCAGCTTTAACCGAGGTCCTTGAAGGACCGAAAGAGGTGAAAGCCGTCTCGGATTCGGCAGAGCTTCCGGTGAGTAATATCTGAGCCTAAGAAAAGAGGTGGCAGCATGACCACAAAACACACCATAGTTGCTTTAGTAGAGGATAAGCCAGGGGTGCTTACCCGGATGGCAAGCCTCTTCAGAAGGCGTGGCTTCAATATTGAAAGTATTGTTGTCGGGCGTAGTGAATTGCCTCATCTATCGCGCATGACCATCGTCATTAGCGGGTCAACGGCAATGGTGGAGCAGCTTAGAAAGCAGTTGGACAAGATAATAAATGTGGTCAAGGTATTTGATATTACCGAAGAGGATACAGTGGCTCGGGAGTTAGCCTTGATTAAGGTAGAGGCTACTTCCGCTACCCGAAGTGAGATTATTCAGATTGTGGATATATTTAGAGCCAATATAGTGGACGTCGCCCCCGATTCAGTAACAGTTGAGGTTACCGGTGATGAGAATAAAATCGATTCTTTATGTAATTTGCTTCGCGGCTTTGGTATTAGGGAAATGACTAGGACTGGTCGTATAGCTATGACCAGAGGAGGCCCAGGGCGGCTACCAGTGGGGAAACAATCATCTAAAGCCCAGGGCAAAAAGCAAGAAGCTTGAAGTCATTTACGGGGCGGCTTTAAGGGGCTTAGAATTAAGACGACAAATCTTTCCTAAAACCTGTATCTTTCCCCGTTAGCAACTGTAAAACGGTAGTAAGGGCTTTGCTCTTTTAAAGGTATCCTTTCCATGATGAGTGAGGGGATAGGCTAATAAACTAAAATAGTAACTAAAGGAGATGATAAATTATGGCTAAGATTTACTACGATAATGATTGCGACCTAAGTTTGCTTGATGGGAAGGTAGTGGGGATTATAGGTTATGGAAGTCAGGGACATGCCCATGCCCAGAACCTCAGGGATAGCGGTTGCCGGGTGATGGTGGCTGAAGCCAAGGGGAGTGAGGGCTGGAAGATGGCTAAGGCTGCCGGTTTTGATGTATTGATGGCGGCTGAAGTGGCAAAGCAAGCCGATATTATTGTGATGCTGGCTCCCGACAATTTGCATCGAGATATCTATTATCAATCCATCCAAAAGGGGTTAGCCAAAGGCAATACTTTAATGTTTGCTCACGGCTTTAATATCCATTATGGGCAGATTATCCCGCCGTCCGATATTGATGTCAGCATGATAGCTCCCAAGTGCCCGGGGCATATGCTGAGGCAACTTTATACTGAGAAGAAGGGACCGCCGGCGATTGTGGCGGTTCATCAGGATGTCTCGGGTAAGGCTAAGGATATTGCCCTTGCCTATGCCAAGGGCATCGGTTGCTCCCGGGCTGGGGTCATTGAAACGACCTTCGCTGAAGAGACTGAGACTGACCTCTTCGGAGAGCAGACGGTGCTATGCGGTGGGATTTCGGCCCTGATAAAGGCCGGCTTTGAGACGCTGGTTGAGGCTGGCTATCAGCCAGAGATAGCCTACTTTGAAGTCTGCCACGAGCTTAAGCTTATCACTGACCTGATATATCAGGGCGGCTTAGCGTATATGCGCTACTCAGTTAGTGATACCGCAGAGTATGGTGATTATACCCGGGGACCGCGGGTTATTGATGAAATGGTTAAAGATGAGATGTGGCAAATCCTGGCTGAGATTCAGGATGGTAGCTTTGCCAAGGAATGGATTCTGGAAAACCAGGCTGGTCGCCCGGTCTATAATGCCCTAAAGCGCATGGAGGAGGAGCATCCTCTTGAGCTGATGGGCAAAGAATTACGCCGGATGATGCCGTGGCTAAAGGGGAAGTAACCTCACCCCCTTTATCCCCCTCTCCTTAGAAAGGAGAGGGGGAGGAGAAATATAGGGGTAACAAAACACGACGAGTGTTAGGGGTGAATCTGGCTTAGCTCACTGTACGTGGTCTGCTCACCGATTGGCTTCTTGTGGTATAATGTCCACTAGGTAGGGCTAATGTTATGGGCTGGTTCAAAAGCAAAGCTAGCGTTCCATTCAATATAGGTGCCATAGATGTATCTATGCAGAGTCTTCCAATGCATATCCTCGCCCTCGACCCACGAACAGGACAGGGGCCACTGAACATTCGGCTGAAAGGTTCTCCAGAATACGTTCTGCCGACGATAGTGAGGGACGGTCTGTTCTCACCGCTGTCTGTACCGGATGAAAAAGCCATTTTAAAACTTTTGAAGGGTGTGCAGAGTAGGGTACTGGAGTTACCTAAGGCCACCGTTTCTTACATGGGGGTTGCAGCGGGCATATGCTTAGACCCCAGTAAGCCAGCGATAGACGCGTTGCCGTACGAAGTTATTGGATTTTCACAGGTCTCCCCTGAGCTTGAGCAAATATTTCATACTCTTCAATTGCTTACAAGCTTTCCAAATGAACCAAGTTTAGGAGTAAACCTTTTTGAAGTGGCTGTGAAGGAGCTTCAAAGGGAGCCCATAAGAACATGGATTAATAAGACACTAGAGAACTTGGAGCATGACCTAAATTGGACAGAGAGTATAGCCTGTCAGGTAGAGGAATATAAGAGGCAACATGGGTTGGTCTAATTGGTTTAAGAAGGAAAATGTCAGTCCGCCCGCAAAGACTAACAAGGAAGCGTCTGACCAAGGTCCGCCCATGCATCTATTAGCCCTAGATCCTCGTAGCGGAGCAGGACCCCATGCTATCCGAACAACAGAGGAGATAACGGAGTCGACAATCTTATCCCTACCTGCCGTTACAACAAATGGACGTATTTCTTTTCTCTCAGCAGGAAAGGTTGAAGACTATAACAAGTTGGTGGCAGCTGTGCGCGACGAAGTATTACAGCGACCGAGGGATAGCGCTTCCTATGTTTGTGTTGCAGTGTCTGTATCGAGGCTGGACTCTTTGAGTGATCGTCTGCTTCTGTTTAAGGTTCTTAGTTCACCAAAACCTTCTCCAGAACTTGAGCAGATATATCTGCTGCTTACAAACTTGAGGGTTAAGGGAGATGACAACTGGACAAAGACTGAGAAATACCTTCAAAGTGAACCTGTAAGGTCATGGATAAATCGGTTCATTGATGGTTTGAAACAAGGACTTAACTGGACTCAGTTAGTGGAAAGTGCTCACGGAGACTTCTCAAGGAGAGGGGAAAGAGATTGAAAGGAGGTAAAATGGCAGCGGTAAAAGATGCAAGGGAAGCCGAGGACATGGTTGATGAATATTACAGAGAACGTTTTCCATTTGGCCCATGGCCTAATGACTTTGAAACTTATAAAAGAGGTTATACTTGGATTGTTAACTATAACCTTCAGACCGTTATGGACATTGAAGAACATGAAGTACATATCAATGCCAGAACGGGCAACATGGTGATGATAAAGTAGAGTACTGAATGGATATAAGTAGAGGTAGATATGGACAAGGTGATTATCTTTGATACAACGCTGCGGGATGGGGAGCAGGCGGCGGGGGGAACACTTAATATCCAGGAGAAGCTGGAGATAGCCAGGCAACTGGAGAAGCTTGGGGTGGATGTCATTGAGGCTGGCTTCCCCATTACCTCGCCGGGCGATTTTGAAGCGGTAAGGCTTATCGCTAAGGAGGTTCGTATTCCGGTAATTTGTGCCCTAGCTCGGGCTCACCCCGATGATATAGATAGGGCTTGGGAGGCAGTGAAACCGGCTGAGCATCCGTGCATACATGTGTTTCTCTCGGCTTCAGATATTCACCGCATCCATCAGCTTAAAAAGAGCCGTGAGGAGATTCTGGAGATGTCCCGTGGTATGGTTGCCCGGGCTAAGAAATATACTGATGATATAGAGTTTTCGCCGATGGACGCCAGCCGGACTGAGCCTGAGTATCTGTATCAAATCGTGGCAGCAGTTATTGATGCCGGGGCGACTACAGTAAATATCCCTGACACTGTCGGTTATGCCATACCAGCCGAGTTTGGTAGCCTCATTGGGGGGATTTTCAAAAATGTAGCCAATATTAATCGGGCTATAGTCAGTGTTCATTGCCATGACGACCTAGGTCTAGCCGTGGCTAACAGCCTGGAGGCAGTCAAGCGGGGGGCAAGACAGGTGGAGTGCACTATTAACGGCATTGGGGAGAGGGCGGGCAATGCTTCGCTTGAAGAAATTGTCATGGCTATAAAGACGCGCAAGGACTTTTTCAACCTGACAACTAATATTAATACCACCCAAATTTATAAGACCAGCCGACTGGTAAGCGAGCTAACCGGCTTTCTGGTTCCGCCGAATAAGGCAATTGTTGGCACTAACGCCTTTAGTCATGAGTCAGGTATCCATCAGGATGGTGTCATCAAGATGCCGATAACCTACGAGATAATGGACCCAAGGACAGTAGGCATACCAGCCAGCAGCTTAGTGTTGGGCAAGCTTAGCGGACGGC
>CAYQQD010000024.1:0-10336 GCA_964419575.1 uncultured Dehalococcoidales bacterium
CAATGCTCTTACCAGCAGCCCGAGGCATATCGGCTGGTGCCGGGTCAGTCAGCCGCGGCGATACCTTTATATCATCATCAGCAGTTAGCCCATGCTTCATGTTAAATATCCTCTCCAAGGTTACCACCCGCTCCCCGACCAGTAAACCTTCCTTTAGGGTGAAATCTTCCCAGCCGACGACGGCAGCTATAGCCCCTGAGGTAAATTTCATAATGCCAGCCATGCCCCAGGTTCCAAACCAGCAGCAGCCAATACAGTCATTCCAAAATTTTACATTGCCTGTCTTGGCTACCTCTTTTGCCTTCCCGTATGGGCTTAGCCCATTGGGCTTCTCCGGGTAACCAGCATCGGGTTCTGCCGTCCAGCAATCAGCCCCCGGTGCCGGCCAGCCAGAACCTCCACTAACTATTTGCCCCAGGAAGTTTCCCCACACTCCTCTCCAGTCATGGAGGTTCATCCCTGAGCCCTTGATGTGAACTGCGGCATTAGGTAAGCCAACACGCTCGGCAGCAACCTTTGGTCCATCAGCTAATATTGCCCCAAAACCCTCTCTGTTGGCAATCTTCCTTATCAGGGTGTCTATTACTTTAACATCCCCCCACTTCAATTCTAGACCGTCGGTGACCTCTTTTGTTAATAGCCCCTTTTCATACGCCTCAAAGGCAACAGCCATGGCACAGCCCACGGTGCTTGTTTCAAAACCAAGCCGGTCATTAAGGTCTGTCAGGTACCATACCTCACCGGGGTCTTTGGCACCGGCGCCGACAATGGATGATGCCCCTTCCTGATTTTCTCCACCACCGGACAATGAGGCTACATAGCCTTTATATGGACCCGATACCACTTCTACATCATAGGAGCATGCCACCGGACACCGGTAACATGGTTTAGGGGTAATCTTATGCTTGGTCATGCCTTTACCGAAGCCGGGCAGGGTATTTACCGTCCAGTTCTTTGCCGAGAGCCCGACAAGCCCTATAACACAATTATAATCGCTTGATGGCACTCCAGCCTTCCCGATAATGGGGAAGATCCCTATGGTACTGGCCACCTTAGTCCAGTCCCTAGCTATCGGTGTCAGCTTTTTGGCATCGGCTACCGGAACCTCACTGGTTCCTCTAACCGCTATAGCCTTCAAGCGCTTGGAGCCCATTACCGCACCAACACCGGAGTGGGAAAATGAATGGTTCTTGTCATTAGCGACCAGCGCCCCAGCACACATGTGTTCGCCCGCCGGTCCGATGGCAGCTACACTTGCCCCTCCTGCGGCTCCAACCTCGGTAGGAACGCCGAGGTCCTTCTTAACAGCGTCTTCCGTTTCGTGAGTATCCAAGCCCACGAACTTAGCTGCATCCCGGAGCTCAACTTTACCATCATCAATCCAGAGATAAACCCATTTATCCGAGGCGCCGGTAAATATGATGCCATCATACCCAGCCATAGCCAGGAAGGGACCAAACCAGCCATGGCTGTGAGAGCGACCAGCAGTAAACCCAGTATCGGCGTTCAATGTAGTGATGGTGCAGTTATTGGGGCACGGCACCCTTGTCCCAACAAGAGGACCATTCAGGAAAATTAAGGGGTTCTCTGGCTCCAAAGGACCGACGCCATCAGGCAACTCCTTCATCAGATACCATAGACCCAAGCCAAAATTGCCTACATACTTTCTTAGTATGCTTTCGTCGGGCAGCCCTTCAACAGTAATACTACCCGTGGTCAAATCCACACGCAATATTTTCCCTCTGTAGCCACCTTTTATCATCCTTTTTCCCCCTTTTTTACTTTTTCCTCTCACCTTGCATTACTTAAATTAACCAATCAACCATCCATAATCTCACCCCCATCTCAATCTTCTAGCCTATAACCTTCAGACTAAGCCACTTTAAACAACAATCGGAATTTTACCTGGGTGTAACCGGTGCCACTTTTCAAGCAGTTGCTCGTGGCTTTCCACGTGGTCGGGATCAGGTACAGGGCAATCTAGGTTACACACCTCAACACACTTTGGTGATTGGTAATTACCTACACACTCGGTGCACTTATCAGGGTCAATCACAAAGCTTATCTTGCCCTCAGTAATTGCCTGGTTTAAACACTCTATATCACACAAGCCGCAGAGATTACAACAATTCTCTCGAATCTTATATGCCATATAATAGATCTCACAACTTCATTTATTAGGCTACTTTTATAACTATAGCATACTTTGTCAAGAGCGTGTTCTTGTCCAGGTTGTGTTCAAAAGTGGGTGAAATTTTTTTGCCCACCTCAAAAAACTTAGTGTCAACATATTACATCTCCGCTCCCTGTCTGTCAAGAGGGTGTTCTTTTTCCAACGAGATTTGAGCCCTTATAGGGCTATTTCGTTTCCTCTGCTGGTAATAGCCTTAGTACATCAGTTCAGCTGTTATATGACAAGAACTGTGATAGAATAAGATTGTTTAATTAACTTCGCTACCTTGATAATAGAAAGGTAATAAACCCGGGTAGGTATAGACAACATGAGATTATATGAATACGAAGGAAAGGAAATATTCAAAAAATGTGGTATTGCTGTTCCACAGGGAACTTTAGTCAGGGCAGGCGAGGAAGCACGGCAAGCAGCTATCAAGATTGGTAAAGAGGTCATAATTAAATCTCAGATTTTAACTGGTGGACGGGGGAAAGCCGGTGGAATAAAGATGGCCAAGACACCTGAAGATGCTGAAAGGATAGCTCAAGAGATTCTTAGTATGGAATTAGCTGGATACAAGGTCAATAGCCTACTAGTCGAGGAGAAGCTTGACATTGCCAATGAGATGTATATGGGCATAACGGTTGATGATAAAAATGGTTTACCAATAGCTATAGTAAGCGCTGAGGGTGGAGTGGAAATAGAAGAGGTTGCCAAAAGAAATCCTGAAAAAATAGCTTCTAGCCTTATCAATCCTCTTTACGGAATGAGAGGCTATGAAGCAATAAACCTGATGCGCCAGATTGGATTGACTGGGGAAACTCTAAGCTCAGCTAGTAGAATACTTTCTCGACTGTACAATGTATTTGCCTCTTATGATGCCCGTATTGCCGAGATCAATCCGCTAGTTATGACCAATGAAGGAGAAATGGTCGCCGCCGATTCCAGGTGTGAAATAGATGACCATTCACTTTTTAGACATCCAGAATTGCAAGATTTACGTATCCAGCGTATTGAGGACCCGTGGGAAAGAGAGGGAGTTAAGGCGGGAGTAAACTATGTAGGTCTAGAAGGCAATATTGCAGTTATGGCAAATGGTGCCGGCCTAACTATGTCTCTGCTGGACATAATTAAGGCTGAGGGTGGACGTCCTGCTTGTTTTCTGGATACTGGTGGAGGCTTATCTAAAGAGCGGATGAAAAACGGTGTTGGTCTTCTCCTAAGAAAGGCAAAATCAGACCCACAAATCAAAGTGATTCTCTTAATGGCAAGAATGATGATAAGCCCACCGGATGCCGTGGCGGAGGGGATAATTGAAGCCATTAAGGAAGTGAAAGTTAAAACTCCCATAATCGCAATTATGCGGGGAAGAGGGCCTTACCAAAAACGAGCGCAAGAGTTGCTTAAGGATTCAGAAGTCAACCTATATTCCAATGTTGAACAAGGAATAAGAGAGGTGATAAGAATAGCGAGGTAAGGGAGTAGAAATGGCCATATTCGTTGACAAAGATACCAATGTTTTGATTCAAGGAATTACAGGAAGGCTTGCAGCGCTACAAACAAAGCTGATGCTAGATTACGGCACTAAAATCGTTGCCGGGGTTACTCCTGGAAAAGGTGGGCAAACACAGTTTAATATCCCTATCTATGATTCGATTCAGGAGGCTACGAATGAACACAGAATAGATGCTTCGGTGATATACGTGCCGGCTCCCTTTGTGCAAGATGCAGCCTTTGAAGCCATGGATGCAGGGGTCAGGTTCTTAGTTATTATAACCGACTGGGTTTCTCTCCACAGCGAAATGAAGATCAAGGCCTATGCTAAGAGTAAGGATACCTGTTACATAGGTCCGAATACGCCGGGCATAGTGATTCCCGGTGAAACAAGCTTGGGGATGATATCAGCTTCAGCCGTTATGCCTGGGGGAGTTGCCGTTGTGTCAAGAAGTGGAACATTGAGTGATGAGGTAGCGGAGCGTCTCTCGGAACAGGGTATCGGCCAAAGTGTGGTCATCGGGCTAGGAGGTGATCCCATTGTTGGCTTAAGGATGATAGACGTCTTGAAGCTCCTAAAAGAGGATAAACAAACTAATGGTGTACTCATAGTCGGTGAGATAGGGGGCACGATGGAGGAGGAAGCAGCAGAATACATCAAAGCTCAGTTTGATAAGCCAGTAGTAGCCTTTATTGCCGGTAGAACAGCACCTCGGGGAAAGGTTATGGGCCACGCCGGAGCCATAATCATGGGTGAACAAGGCACGGCTGAGAGCAAAATAAATGCTTTTCAATCAGCCGGTGTGCCGGTGGCTAAAACCCTGTGGGAAATACCATCACTAGTAAAAAAGATAACCTAAAAGGTCTCCCTTACTTGACAAGGGTGGGGTAGTGTTGTAGAGTTTTTAGCCAGGCTGAAAAATAGCTAACTTTTGAACGCAATCTTTCTAGCATACACCATTGACACCCTGTTAAGCGACGTCTTAGAATTGTTCACAAGCCACTATAAAGAGAGGAGAACTTACTATGAACTTTGACTTGACTGAAGAGCAAATTATGATTCGTAACCTGATGGAGGATTTCGCCAAAAACGAAATCCTCCCGAAAGTACGAGACGATGATCGCAACGAGCGCTTTCCGACGGATATATTAGACAAGATGGTACCTCTCGGTTTCTTGGGAGCGCCGTTGCCCGAGGAATATGGTGGCATGGGTATTGACCACATTGCCTATACTTTAATGATCGAGGAGCTCGGCCGCGTTAGCTCTGCCTTACGCTCTATAGTTTCCGTTCATATTTCCCTTTTCCAGCAAACTCTTAACCAATGGGGTACCGAGGAGCAAAAGCAAAAGTATCTGCCGCGTACTACAAAGGGTGAGATATTGGGCTGCTTTGCCACCACTGAGCCAAACGTGGGTAGCGATATATCTAGCATTGAGACCTCTGCTGTGCTTGATGGAGGGAAGTGGCGGCTTAACGGCAACAAGATGTGGATCTCAAACGGTGGGGTGGCTGGGGTGGCTCTAATTTTTGCCCAAACGGACAAAGCCAAGAAACACCGGGGTATTGCTGCCTTTTTGGTGGAAAGGGATACCCCTGGATTCTCCAGCAGGGATATTCACGGGAAACTGGGACTGCGTTCTGCCAACACTGCCGAGCTAATCCTGGAGGACTGTCTGGTACCGGGAGAGAATGTACTGGGTCAGGTAGGAGATGGCTTCAAGATTGCTATGACCGCCTTTGACAACGGTCGTTTGTGTGTTGCCGCCGGCTGTGTGGGATTGGCTCAAGCCTGTATCGACGCCAGTGTACTGTATGCTCAGACCCGCCAGCAGTTCGGAAAGCCTATAGGGAGCTATCAATTGGTGCAGGAGATAATTGCCGACATGATTGTGGAGACAGAAGCGGCTCGCTTCTTAACCTATAGAGCCGCCTACCTCAAGGATAAAGGCGTTCCCAGCACTGTTGAGACCTCTATGGCAAAGTACTACGCCTCAGAGGTTGCCCTAAGGGCGGCAAATAATGCCATCCAGATTCACGGGGGCTACGGTTATTCCGATGAGTACCCGGTGGAGCGTTATTATAGGGATGCGAAGGCAGCCACCTTGGTGGAGGGCACCTCCCAGATGCATAAGTTGATCATCGGGCGCAACGCCACCGGTATCAGTGCCTTTACATCTTAGATCACGCCGGGCAACATACAATAGTGCCAGGATACGAAAAAGAAACTCAATAATACTTTTAGGGAGGTAATCATGGAGATTAAGAAAGTGAGCGTTGTTGGAGCGGGGGTGATGGGCATGGGCATCAGTCAGGCTCTTGCCCAGAAGGGATTTTCGGTTACTGTAAGCGATTTGAGCAAAGATATACTTGAGAGGAATCTGGGCAAAACCCAGAAGAATCTCCAATCGCTTGTTGACCGAGAAAAGATGACTGCTGAAGAAGCAAAGGAGGTGCTGACCAGGATAAGAACTACCACAAAGATGCAGGACGTCACCGACGTTGACCTGGTTATTGAGGCGGTTTTTGAGAACATAGAGGTGAAGAAGCAGGTTTTTGCCGAACTCGATAAATTGTGTCCTGCCCACACCATCTTGGCGACCAATACTTCTATTCTATCGCCTACTGAGATCGGTTCTGTTACCAAGAGGCCGGATAAGATAATTGGAATGCACTGGATGAATCCAGCGCCGGTGATGAAGTTAATAGAGGTTACTGCTGGCCTGGGCACCTCCGAGGAGACTGTTGAGGCGGTGATGGAATTCTCCCAAAAGGTGGGAAAGACCCCGGTTCGGGTGAACGAGGCTCCGGGAGGGATTGTCAGCAGGATTCTAAGTGCTATGCGCAACGCAGCGGTTGATATTCTGGCTGAAGGAGTAGCCAGCGCTGAGGACATTGACACTGCTATGAAGCTAGGTGCCAATTTCCCCATGGGCCCCCTGGAGCTCATTGACCTTGTCGGGGTTGATATCCATGTGATCAACTCCGATAACCTCTGTCGAGAGCTGGGAGACCTTAAGTACCGCCCCCACGCCCTTCTCCGAAAGATGGTCAGGGCCGGCCGTCTAGGACGGAAGAGCGGGCGGGGCTTCTACGATTACACAAAATAGGAGGTTAGGGATGGCCTATAAACATATCATCTATGACAAAGAGGATGAACTTGCTATCATTACCTTCAATCGACCTGAGGTGCGCAATGCTCTTAATTACCTCGCCGTCGACGAGGCCTTAGAAGCAGCAATGAAAGCTGAGGCTGATGAGGCAGTAAGAGTACTCATCCTAACTGGCGCTGGGGACAAAGCCTTTGTCTCAGGGGCGGACATAGGAGAATTGCAGCAGCGCGATACCTTGACCGAACTTGGGGAGCGCTCAGGGAGAAGGCGGGTGCTAGCCAATCTGCTGGAGACTATGCCGAAACCCACTATAGCCGCAATTAATGGTTTTGCTATCGGCGGTGGACTAGAAATAGCCATGGCCTGTACCCTGAGGGTAGCCGCGGATACAGCAAGGCTTGGACTTTCAGAGATAAACCTAGGTATAATGCCTGGAAATGGAGGAACCCAGCGACTACCTAGACTGGTGGGCAAGGGTCGGGCCATGGAGATGATCCTCACCGGGGAGCTCATCGATGCCACCGAAGCATACCGTATTGGATTGGTCAACCACGTAGTCCCCCTAGCTGAGCTAATGGATTATACCAAGCAACTAGCTAGGAAGCTGGCTACCAAATCGCCCCTTGCTCTCAAGATTGCTAAGGACGCCATCAATATCAGCCTTGATCTTAGCCTAGCCGAGGGGATTGGGTACGAGCAAAAAAATTTTGCCATCCTATGCGGTAGCGAGGATAAGAGGGAGGGTGTGGCCGCCTTCTTAGAGAAACGCAAGCCCACTTTTCAAGGTAGGTGAACAGGGTTCTCCAAATAATACGACTTTGGGAGGTATGATATGCCAGACAAAGAGGTTGTCATTGTAAATGGGGCTCGAACTGCTATAGGGAGCTTTGAGGGTGTTATAAGAGACCTTACCGTTATAGATATCGGTGTGGTTGCTGTAAAAGGGGCCCTTAAGAAGTCCGGAGTAAATCCGGAGCAAGTGGACGAGGTTATTATAGGACATGCCCGCCAGGCTGGTTGTGGACCCAATGCTGCCAGAATTGTATCAATCAACGCTGGCATCCCGGCAAATGTTCCCGCCTATGCCGTAAATCTAGCCTGCGTGTCGGGTATGCTTGCGATTATGCTGGCTCACCAAAGCATAACTTTGGGAAATGCGGATATCGTCTTGGCTGGAGGTATGGAACATCACAGCAGCATCCCATTTCTTAGCATGAATACGCGCTGGGGAGCGAGACTGGGTGATGTAACGCTGGTGGATGCCATGTACAAGGATGGCTACCATTGTGGCATAGAGCACCAGCACATGGGAGCACTGGCCGACGACCTAGCTAGAGAACTAGGCATCACACGAGAGGAGCAAGACCGATTTGCTCTTGAGAGTCAGCAGAAGGCGGCCAAAGCTAAAGAGAGCGGTTTCTTTGCCAAAACCATAGTACCAATAGAGATACCTCAAAAGAAAGGAGCCCCGATAGTATTTCAGGAGGACGAGTGCCCACGCCCCGACTCGACCCTGGAGGGGCTGGCTAGGCTCCGCCCTGTCTTCCGCCCTGAAGGAACCATCACCGCCGGGAACGCACCACCTATCCCCAATGGAGCCTCAGCAGTTGTGGTAGCATCTCGAGAAAAGTCTAGTGAGCTTGGTCTTAAACCTCTGGGAAGAATCCTCTCCTACGCGGTAACTTCAGTGGAATCTAAGAGGTTTGCCATAGCCCCAGTTTCCGCCGTGAGAAAGGCATTGGAGAAAGCAGGGCTGACCCTGGACGAGATTGACATCATTGAGATCAACGAGGCTTTTGCCGCCCAGGTGATAGCTGTGGCGAGAGAATTGCAATGGGATATGAGCCAGGTGAACATTCACGGAGGCGGTGTCGCCTTGGGCCACCCCACTGGGATGTCGGGAAACCGGATAACGCTGGATGTTTTGAATTCACTTGCTGAGCGTGGTGGGCGCTACGGCTTGGCTACTCTTTGTGGTAATGGGGGCCACGGAGGGGCCATAGTTTTGGAGTTAATCAAGTAAAAGTTGCGGAGTTTCATTACCGTCCAGCACTCAGTTAATACGGCATAATGATGCCTTGCGATTTCCGCTCATTCTTCCTCACGACAGTTATGGCAGCAAGTGACTTAATATTTTTTGGGATAGAGTCAATTTCGTAGCCAATTGGAAATTCCTGGGGAAAAGTATTGACAAAATAGGCAATATGTGTTACTATAATTGGCGGTTAGCGGCTACCACTTGCCGTAAACGATGGAGTCTCGCTTAGCCATAAATAGAAAGTGCGGACTATGGAGAATGAACCTGCAACGACCAAATTCAAATGATGCCACCAGAACCGCCAATCGCTCCAGGAGTGTAGTGCCGATGAGTGGTCTCTGTACCCGCTGTATTGACGGCTGTACCGGAAACTGCGAGATATTCAAGGCAACCTTCCGTGGCCGTGAAGTAATCTATCCTGGACCTTTCGGCGAGGTCACTGTGGGCGGTGACAAGGACTATCCCGTTGATTATTCGCATCTCAATATCCAGGGATACGCATTAGGCGCTAGAGGACTACCCAGCGGCGTCATCGGCGATTCCGATACAGCAACTTTCACCGCGGTAAATACCGAGACCGAATATGGCTGGGACACCAAAGTCAAAATGAAGGTCCCCATATTTACTGGCGCCTTAGGTTCCACAGAGATAGCCCGTAGGAACTGGGAACATTTTGCTATTGGCGCTGCTATCAGCGGGATTACATTGGTCTGTGGCGAAAACGTTTGTGGTATGGACCCGCGGCTTAAGCTTGACTCAAATGGAAAAGTCATTTCCGCTCCAGATATGGACCGGAGAATCGAGGTCTATCGGCGCTACTATCAGGGATACGGCGAAATCCTGGTCCAGATGAACGTAGAGGACACGAGATTGGGTGTTGCTGAATACATCATCAGGAAGCACGGCTTAGACACCATTGAATTGAAATGGGGGCAAGGCGCCAAGTGTATCGGCGGGGAAGTTAAGGTTAGTGATTTAGAGCGGGCATTAGAACTTCAGAAACGCGCATATATTATTACCCCTGACCCTTCAAATCCCATTAGCCAGGCAGCGGTTAAGGACGGTGCTCTTAAGGAATTTGAACGCCATAGCCGTCTTGGCTTTATTGATGAAGAACGTTTTTATGCCGAAGTTCAGCGCTTAAGGGACTTAGGATTCAAGCGTATTACCTTAAAAACTGGCGCCTACAGTTTGCGTGAGCTGGCTATGGCTATCAAGTGGGGGGCGAAAGCTAAAATCGACCTGCTTACGATAGACGGTGCCTCCGGTGGGACAGGTATGAGCCCGTGGCGAATGATGGAGGAATGGGGTATACCAAGTCTCTACCTGCATGCTACAGCTTACGAGTTTTGTAAGAAGTTGTCCGATAATAAGGGGGAGCGAGTATCTGATATGGCTTTTGCCGGTGGATTCAGTAGTGAAGATGGCGTATTCAAAGCACTTGCCCTGGGTGCACCTTTTGCCAGAGCAGTATGCATGGGGCGGGCTTTAATAATTCCGGGTATGGTTGGCAAGAA
>CAYQQD010000025.1:0-10277 GCA_964419575.1 uncultured Dehalococcoidales bacterium
GGAGAAGCTCCAGAAAAGTGCCCGGTCTGTGGTGCACCAAAGAAGATGTTCAAGTTGATAGAGTAATACACACCTGTAAAAGTAGAATCCAGAAATATAGCCATGCAGGACATTCGGCTAAAAGACCTGACGCAAAGAAAGGTCATGTATCTTATATGCAGAGGGCCATGGCGCCAACTGCCTGATATGCTGGTCAAACTGTATGAGTACGTCTCCAAGAGTGGAATGGAAACTACAGGGCCGCCGAGTGGATTCTACTATAACACACCTAGCGAGGTCGGTGTACACGAACTTAGTTGGGAGGTGTTTTATCCTGTTAAATCGGAGACTCTGGAGTATTTCGATGACGCTTCAGGATTTGGCGTGAAGACGATAGCAGGAACAAGAGTGGCAGCAACTATCCACAAAGGTTCACACCGTAAAGCTGCTTCATCCTATGAGCGTCTTCAAGTTTGGATAAGGATGCGGGGGCTAAGAGTTAGTGGGCCAGCGGAAGAAGTTTATCTTACTGATATCAGTAAGGCAAATGAAGAGCAGCAAATCGAAATCCGCCTACCTGTATGTGCGGTCTAGTCGCTGGGCTGCATTTTGGTTGCACAATAACTCAGAATGTTTACCTCAGTGTGGGAATATTTGACAGAAAACCAAATGTGGAAAAATTGAAAGCTGAGAAAGACGCCGAAGGCTTGATCAAGGCTCTGGATGTTAAAAAGTATAGAGATGTAAATCTTCTATGTGACGCTGACTCAGATGTGATTGTCGGTTTAGACATTCAGGGAACCTACGAGATGTAATTTATTATCCTGGTTGAGTGGGAATAGGAGTTTTTCATGGGTTCATATAAAATAAAGGAAATGATAAAATGGTTATCATACTTCATTACAGGAAAAATATTATTTGGTGAAAGGAATAGTTATGTTTAGATTTGGGGTAAATACATTCATATGGTCAGAATATTTTTCAGAAAAAGATTTACCACTTATTGAGAGGGCAAAATCATTAGGATTTGACGCCATTGATATTGGTATTATGAATCCGGAAGGATTCCCCACAAAGAAGGTTAGGGAAAAAGTAAAAGAGGTAGGAATTGAAGTAGTAACTATTTGGCCCGGGGCCCCAGACGCTAATCTGATTCATACTGATCCTGAAATAAGGAAAAAAGGGATTGAGACTTTAAAAAACCTTGTTGATATTAATACTGAAATCGGTTCAAAAATAATAGGCGGGGAAATTTTTGGCGCTGCCGGTTATTTAACTGGCAAACCAAGGTCGCAGCAGGAATGGGAGTGGTCTGTGGGAGGCATGAGAGAGGTTGCCCTTTATGCTAAGAGTAAAAGTGATTTGATTCTTACCTTAGAAGTGGTGAACCGATTTGAAACTCATTTCCTTAATATCGCCGAAGATGCAGTGAGATACTGCAAAGATGTTGGCACCGATAATGTCAAAGTACATCTTGATTCCTATCACATGATACGTGAAGAGACGAATTTTACCAAGGCAGTAGAAGTATGTGGCAAGGATTACCTGGGATATGTCCACGTATGTGAAAATAACCGTGGAATCCCAGGTACCGGCCTGGTGCCATGGAAAGAATTCTTTACGGCACTTAAAAAAGTTGGTTACGAAGGCCCGCTTACTATTGAAGCCTTTGACCCCAGCTTTGAAAATTTAAATAAAATTACCGGGACTTGGCGATATTATACTGAAACCGGGGAAGAACTTGCCATCCAGGGATTAAGAAATCTAAAAGAAATAGAAAAGAGTTTGTAAGAGAGGTTAGCTGGGGATAGGCCTACTCTGGGGACATCCATTAGGATGCCCCCCTGCGTCACGCGGCAACACTCTAAAGGAGCAACATATACCAGATTATCCGCGATTCAAATGAGACACGATGTCTCACCTGTGGAGCGCTTCATTAACCAAAGTTAAAGGAATCAGACCGCCAGTGCCCGCCGCTCCAGTTTGGGATATTCCTGTAATAGTAGCTATAGTCTTGGGTATGTTCTTCTTCAGAAGACGGAGAAGAAAAGCAACTTGATGATTGCCTCGCTAGGGTAAGTTGCTCAGAAATGCACTGCACGATATAGCGAAAAGTTAAATGCCGCATTTCCTCTTCACTTCTCCTCTTGCTAGGGGAAAAAGTGTGATTATATAATATCGATAGAGGTTATGAAAGAAGATATTCTTGAACAAATAGCAGCAGACTACCTGAACCTATGTGGTTATTTCACTCGGACTAATATAAAATATCGACCCTCAGAAAGTGACCCAGAGTGGAAAGGCAAGGAACTCACTGGAGAATCAAGTTTTGAGTATTGGATTGTGTGTACAAGGTTTGGCGATCCGGAGCACGAGAAAGCCTGGACACACAACGCCGAATTTCGCAAAAACCTCACACCTCATTTGCGTATTGTCTCGCTAGATAGAATTTTTCGCGAGACTGTACAGAAGATTGGTACGACACCAGCAAACAGTGAACTTGGCCGCCTGATTCAACTCCTTAAGGCTGCCAACCCGGATTTCGTCCGCTGACCTGTGGTCAACTGGGGCGACCATCACGTAACTAGATGGTCAGAAATTGGGAACTGGACAAATTGCTTGAGATGTCACGACCTACCGTACAATTGGGCGAGTTGTTCAAACTCCCAATAGAGACCCTATGTTCTTCTGCAACCCCCGTAGCAGCTTGGGTGCCTCGCTTCTTGTGTCCCGTTTGCACTAGGAGCGCTACGCTGTGAAACGGGCCTTGCCGGATCTCTCTTGAGTCTAACAAAAAACCCTCATGAGCCACCTGCCGCTCATCTCTCTATTCAGCGGAGCACCAGAACGAGAAATGGAGCAAATTGACAAAACGCTTATTATCGCCTAGTATTACCTAAATTTTCTCTATATTATATTAGGAAAAGGGGAGGTTAATAGTGAAAGAGGTAATGGTCATTACTGACACTTTATCTGCCATATCCCCAGAGCTAGCTGAAGAGTATGACGTTATAGTGGTACCCTACCATCTCATCTTGGATGGTAAGGATTACCTGGATAACACCTTTGATAGAGAGCAACTATTTTCCCGACTTGAGTCCTACCAGAACCTGCCTACTCACTCAGCTTGCAGTTCGGGTGAGATACTGAAAGCCTACAGAAAGGCTAGCCAAAGGGCAAAGGGCATCTTATTTATTTCACTGTCCTCAAGCATGTCCGCAGACTATACTTCAGCATTGCAAGCCAAAGAGACGGCGAAGCAGGAATTGCCCAACACCGCCATTGAAGTGGTCGATTCCCGCAGCGTTGGCCCTGGTGAGTTGCTTGTTGTCCTGGCTGCTGCCAGGGCAGCCAGTGAAGGGAAGAGCCTACCCGAGGTGGCTGAGATTGCTCGCCAGATAGCACAGCGAGTAACCTCTGTCAATGTGCCCGAGACTCTATTCTTCTTTGAGAGGGCAGGTAGGTCGGGTGGAGAACCGAGCATAGCCAAATCTCCAATCCCGATATACCCCCTTTTAGAAATGGATGCCTCCTCTGGTGGAGCCGGGAAATTCATCTCCAAGAATAGAACTAAAGCTAAGGCAAAAGAAGCACTGCTGGAGATGGTGAAGGGAAAAAGCGGGCACAAGAAGCTACACGCAGCCATCGGCTATACTAACAACCCTGAGGAAGCCAAGGCATTGAAGAAGCTCCTCTCCCAGTTTGAACTAAGCGAACTCCATATCACGCCCTGGTCATTAGTAGGCTCTGTGGTATGTGGACCACGCTGTTTATCACTAGGATTCTATAGCGAGGATTGAAATTACCCCCCATCCTCCCTCTCCTTTGGTATAAACATTTGCCGCGGCCCTAATAAGAAGGTACACCCTTGATGAACGTTCTCCACATGACCAAGGGGCCGAGGAGAGCTTCATCTAACGCACGCACATTTGGACAATTTCCGTAATAGGTAACAAACGTCCATTTTGTGTAAGTGAGGTAGCAGTTATGGTAGGTCGTCAGGCTCAAAAGCCGAAGGCCGGTGGTTCAAATCCAACTACGCTACTAAGGTTGTGACAGGAAGCATAACTTCTTCATACCGGTAAGCAAACAAAGTGGCTAATTCTATCAGCAAACACTTATGAGCCAGACGTACTAAATTGGTGGGAAAAGTTAAGTTAGGCTATTGACATTCGCCAGATGGCGAATTACCCTTTTAGTTGAGGGGTGCACGGTGGGTTAACAATATAACTAACGTTGATAGTAAAGGGCTTAGAAGACCACTACGGTGGCGTATAGTTCTGAGCCCTTTTTGATTTTGACTTGGTAAATAGTTTAAGGGGGTGGTGCCTATGGAACAGCGCAACTGAATAGTTAGCTAAAAATCTTTCAGAAAGGAGTAAGAAATGAAAAGGTTACTGATTATCTCGTTAGCAATTCTTTTAGCTTTAGGTGTGAGCATTGTGCCCCTTCCAGCTCAGCCAGCTATGGCGGGGACCACTATCCATGTGCCTACAGTAGATTATCCAACAATCCAGTCAGGAATAAATGCTGCCTCTGCTGGAGACACAGTGCAGGTTGCCGCTGGCACCTACTATGAGAGAATCAGCCTGAAGAGCAGGGTGGTGGTTCAAGGGGCGGGGGCAGATGTTACCATCATCAATGGTGGTGGCAGCGGGTGGATTTGAACCGCCGACCAAAGGCTTATGAGTCCTCTGCTCTACCACTGAGCTACGCTGCCACTCGTATATACATATACCACGGATTAAATTAGAGTGTCAATCTGCGGGCAATCTATGCAGACCCGGATGCCATTATCAGTTCCACCGTTTGATAACTCGTATTGCGCTGGCTTTAAAACTAGCGTAGACCGACCTGCCAGGGATAAGGTTCAGCTCCTCAGCCGATTTTTTGGTCACTAGAGCTAATAATGAAAAACCACAGTTTATCTCGATTCTAATAAGCGCTCCCACCAAAGCCATTTTGACTATCTCACCCCTAAAAGTATTCCTGGCGCTGGTTGAGTCTCTGGATAAAGCCAACGTTATATCCTCAGGCCTGATTAGAACATAAACCCTTTCACCCATCTCGTAATGCGAAATCGCCTCAATAGCCCCGCCATCTACAGCTATGGTAACCAAGTTATCAGCTTTTCCCGCTACAGTTCCAGCCAAGATATTTTCGACGCCGACGAGCTCAGCTACTTCCTTAGTCTGGGGTGAAGTGAACACTTCGTGGGGAGCGCCTACCTGAAGCAACCTGCCATCGATGAGCACTCCAATCCTACAGGCTAGGCGCTGCCCCTGGGACATATCATGGGTAGCCATCACGACTGTCATCTTGTGCTCACCAACAATATGGGCTAGAACCTCCTCTACCTTTGATACTGAAACCGGGTCCAGATTGGCAGTCGGCTCATCAAGAAGCAGCAACTCCGGCTGGGTAGCCAGAGCCCGGGCGATAGCCACACGCTGAGTCTCACCCCCAGAAAGTGTTTTGGCATTTCTATCTCTGTAGTCAGTCATACCGACAAGTTTGAGAGCACCCTCTACCCGCTGACGGATAACCTCGTCCTTCTCTCGTCGCCACCTCAGACCACAGGCAACGTTATCATAGACGCTCATCGCAAAGACCACTGGCTTCTGCTGGACAAACGACATCCGGCGACGCACCCTGAGCCTTTCCTGTCCAGAGCTGGTAACATCCACCCCATCAAAATGCACCTTCCCTGACGCCGGCATTTCCAAGAGGTCTAAAAGCCTGAGCAGGGTTGTCTTACCAGCACCGGTGGGGCCAATCACAGCGAAAACCTCACCCCTCCCGATTTTGAGGTTTACGTCCCGCAGGACATATCGCCCCCCATATTTCTGGCCCAGGTTATACGCTTCTATCATCCCTTTTCCTTACCTATGCTGAAGCCTGTTCACAGTTATATTTATTGCCAGTGCTATCAAGAGGAGTATTATTCCCAGGGCTAGTGACAGCTCAATATCACCCTTTGATGTCTCAAGCGAGATAGCCGTAGTCAGGGTGCGGGTGAACCCCCTGATGTTGCCACCTACCATCATGGCCAAGCCGACCTCTGAGAAAGCCCGACCGAACCCCATGATTACCGCCGTCAGCACGGCATACTTTGCCTCTCTGAGGGTGATAAGTCCCATCTGAAGCCGGCTGGCACCGAGGGAAATTGCGGTTTCTGGAACCGCTTTATCAACACCGCTCAACGCTGAAATAACCAAGCCCAGCATCAGCGGCATAACTAGAATGACCTGACCGATAACCATCACCGTTGGCGTAAACAGAAGGTGTAAGTTACCCAGCGGCCCGGCTCGAGAAAAAAGCACGAAGACGAGGAGACCAACGACCACGGTGGGCAGGCTATAGAGGGTTTGAATCACGCTAATGAGCCCCCGCTTACCCCAAAAGCGGGTGAAGTGGATGAGGCTACCCAGAGGGATAGCCACCAGAGTGGTGAGACTACAGGAGGTCGATGAGATTGCCAACGACCTCCTGGTTATCTCCACCACCTCTGGGTCAAGTGAGGCAATAAGCTGTAGGGCTTTAATCAGCCCCTCTCTCAACGCTTCCAAGGTACTTTACCCCGTAGACTCTTAAGCCTGAGGCTCAGCCCCGGCACACGGAGTGAACAGCTGTAAACCATACTCCCTAACACCATACTCACCGATTAGCTTCTGGATTTCGGGCGAAGTCAGAAAGCCCACCATATTAGCCGCCATTTCTGAATTCAGCCTGACGCCGGTAACCTTCTCAGGGTTAACGGCAATCACCGAGTAGACATTAAGCATGATGCTACCCTTATCCACTATAGGCACCAGATTCACCCTGCCCTGGTAGGCCACGAAGGTGCCCATATCGGTCAGGGTATAGCCCTGCTTCTCGCTGGCATGGAGCAGGGTCGGGCCCATGCCCTTGCCGGTCTCTACATACCAGGCTCCCGCCTTCCGAATTGCCTCGTAATCAAAGCCAGCATTCTTCCAGATTGTCTTCTCTTTGCCGTGGGTTCCTGAATCATCACCACGTGAGATGAAAGAGGCACTTCCCGTCTCGGCAAGCTTTCTAAAGGCATCTTCGGGGAATAGGCCCTTTATGCCCGCTGGGTCACTTTCAGGCCCAACAATGAGGAAGTAGTTATAGGCAAAGGGGACCCGCTCTACCCCGTACCCTTCGGCAACGAACTGCTCCTCGTTAGGCTTGTCATGCACGGTAATGACATCCACATCTCCCCTTCTGCCATACTCAAAGGCAATACCGCTTCCGGCATAGAGGACATCAACCTCAACACCATACTCCTTTTCAAACATTGGCTCAAGGTATCCCCATAGACCAGTGTCGTAAAGGCTAGTAGTAGTTGCCACACGTAGCCTTTCTCGCGGTGTGAGTGGCTCTGCTGCCCCCTTTGTAGCGCAGCCTATATTAGTCGCCAGTACGCTTAAAACCACAAATATAGTTAATAAACAAAGACCTATTTTTCTCAACTTTCGCCCCTCAATTTACTACTAAAAGATATGCCTAAATAAAATGGGAAAGCACCTCGGAAGGAGGTGCTCGTGCTGTAATAGCAATGCTAAGCTCTCCTTTCCAAACACGGGAGGCACCACCGTTTCCAGTGATACCCTACCGGCCAATCTCCGTAGGCATACCTTTAGGAGCACAGGCTCGGAGAGAAATATCCAATTTATTAACTAGGTTATAATATCATACCCCTAAATAGCTGTCAAACTACTTTGATAAACGAGCCTTTTTGCTTTACCTTGACGGTGATATAGCCAGTTGCTAGAATTCACCAAGGGATATTATGGAGATTAAGAAGGTTGGGGTAGTTGGCTGCGGAACAATGGGTAGCGGCATTACACAGGTGTGTGCTCAGTCGGGCTACCAGGTAGTAGTCTCAGAGATAAATGACGAGCTTTTGACTAAGGGGCTGGCATTGATTAACTCGGCGCTGACCAAGAGCGTAGACAAGGGTAAAATATATCAGCAGGATAAGGAGACTATGCTTAACCGCATCAAAGGCACCACCAGCACCAAGGACTTCTACAACTGCGACCTGGTAATAGAAGCGGCTAATGAGAATATGGAGCTAAAGAAGAAGATATTTGCCGAACTGGATAAAATCTGCCCTGAACATACTATCCTGGCTAGTAATACTTCTTGCCTGTCTATCACTGATATGGCTATGGCAACCAATAGGCCTGACAGGGTGCTGGGGCTGCATTTCTTCAACCCGGCACCAGTTATGAAATTGCTGGAAATTATAAAGACCACTGCTACCAGCGAGAAGACCCTTAAGGCTAGTCGGGACTTCGGTAACTCCCTAGGAAAGACCGTTGTCATTGCCCAAGATACCCCTGGGTTTATTGTTAATCGGCTGATGGTGCCCTTTTTACTCAATGCCATCTGTATGCTAGAAGCCGGTGTTGCCACCAGAGAGGACATTGATACCGCTGGAAATCTAGGTCTAGGTCACCCTATGGGACCACTAACTCTAGCCGATTTCATTGGACTTGACGTTGTACTTGCCATAGCTGACGCCATGTTTGAAAAATTCAAAGAGCCACAATACGCCCCACCGGTACTACTAAAAAAGATGGTTGCCACTGGCTGGCTGGGACGCAAGACAGGCAAGGGGTTCTACGAATATAAATAAAATCAATTATTTACTACTATTGCCATGTTTAAAATTCAGCCTGATATTAGGAATAGGTAATTAAGCTAAAAGGGGGAGATTATGACCGAGGTTGTTATCGTTAGTGGGGTAAGAACAGCTATAGGTAATTATGGTGGGGCGCTACGAGATACCCCGGCGACAAAATTGGGTAGCATTGTAATAAAGGAAGTACTAAAAAGGGCCGGGCTACGACCCAAGACAGACCCCGAGGTACTAAGCTACGCACCTGAGATATTTAAGGATGGCGGTTTGATTGAGCTGGAGAAGAGATACTACGATTGGGACGATTCCCTAAAAGAGGTAAGGATAGACGAGGTCATAATGGGGAACGTTCTCCAAGGGGGTCAAGGGCAAAACACTGCCCGCCAGGCAGCAATCTACGCTGGCATCCCTAAAGAGGTGCCCACCTTTATAGTAAACAAGCTTTGTGCTTCAGGGATGAAATCTGTTGCCTTGGCTGCCCAATCAATACAGCTTGGTGAGGCTGAGGTTATCGTCGCCGGTGGCATGGAAAACATGAGTGCTACTCCCTACTATGTGCCTAAAGCCAGATGGGGGGCCAGAATGTTCAACACCGAGATGATTGATAGTCTGGTTTACGATGGATTGTGGGAAATATTCTACGACTGTCATATGGGTATCACTGCTGAAAATATAGCCGAAAAGTATGGCATAACCAGAAAAGAGCAGGACGAACTTGCCCTGATAAGCCACCAAAGAGCCCTAAAGGCGATAAAGAACGGCACATTTAAGCAAGAGATAGTCCCGGTTGAAATCGAGCAGAAGGGAGGGGTTAAACTATTTGATACCGACGAACACCCGAGGGAAACTTCCATGGAAGCCCTAGCCCAACTGCCCCCGGTATTTAAACCGGGTGGAAGCGTAACCGCAGGCAATGCCTCAGGAATAACTGATGCCGCTGCTGCCCTAGTGATAATGTCAGCAGAAAAGGCAAAGGGGCTTGGGCTAAAGCCAATGGCTACTATCAGGTCTTACGCCTCTAGCGCTGTTGACCCAGCCTACATGGGTCTGGGACCGGTGCCAGCAACCAAGAAAGCACTCAAGCTAGCTGGGCTCAGCCTAAAGGATATTGATCTGGTTGAATTAAATGAAGCCTTTGCCGCTCAAGCGATTGGGGTGATTAGAGAATTAGGGCTAGATTTGGCAAAAACAAACCCCCACGGGAGTGGAATTTCTCTAGGACATCCTATAGGCTGTACTGGAGCTAGGCTCATAGTCACCCTTATCCATGAAATGATACGAAAAGACTTCCAACTTGGTCTGGCAACGCTGTGCATCGGAGGTGGGCAGGGAATGGCGATGATTATTGAGAGGAAGTAATTCTAGCTTCCCCGCTTCTTATAGTCAGGGCACCAGGTAGCATTGGGACGGTCTGAGTTATGACATGCCCCACGCCAATTCCACTTACAGCTATCACACAGGAAAATGTTCATTCCCAGTGCCTTCTTAATTCTGAGGCTAAACCTGTGTCTCCAAGGGGGCTTCATAGACTCCATTAAAACTAACCAATTTGAAGTAAAAATGCCTTTTTAGTATATCAGGTTGGATGCTACCTAGCAAAAATTGTGCTAAAATAGTTTAATTATGTTGAAAGGGGAATTTGCCAATG
>CAYQQD010000026.1:0-10213 GCA_964419575.1 uncultured Dehalococcoidales bacterium
CCGAAAACTGCACCCACGCTGATGCCTTAGCCACCGGGGTTTTTGTCATGGGACCCGAGGACGGCATGAGGTTGGTTGAATCGCTGGATGATGTTGAGTGTCTGATAGTAGATACCAACAGGGTAATACACTACTCTTCTGGACTATCTAACTATCTAATTCAAAGGCAATGAGATAAATATCATGGGTATCAGGCTCAAAAAGAAGGGCACACCTTATGGAGTGAAGGTGCCCGAGAACAAGTTTACCGCCCAAAAACAGATTGAGTCGGCGCCGCTACCGGAAAAGGCAATCATCCCTCTGCACCAGAATATCGGGGCACCGTGTGAAGCTGTGGTCAAGAGGGGCGATAAAGTGCTGACCGGCCAGAAGATAGGCGATTCAGACAAGTATGTCAACGCTCCGGTTCACGCCCCAATATCCGGTGAAATATCTGGTACCACTATGGTGGTAAATCCTCCCACCGCCCAGCTCATGGAGGCTTTGATTGTGACCTCCGATGGGAAAGATGAATGGGTAAAACTTGAACCACCCAAGAACCCTGATGACCTTTCGGTGAAGGAGATTTTAGCCAGGGTAAGGGAAGCTGGTCTAGTCGGACTTGGCGGAGCCGCCTTCCCTACCCACGTTAAGCTGTCACCACCTAAAGACGTCAGGATAGATACTGTTATCCTGAACGGCTGCGAGTGTGAGCCCTATATAACATCAGACCACAGGGTAATGCTTGAATACGGGGAAAAGGTGCTTTCTGGATTAAATATCATCAAGAAGGTGCTCTCTCCCGACAATATCTATATTGCCATAGAGGACAACAAAGAAGACGCCATAGACTACATGGAAGAGCTGATAGTGGCCATGGAGTTCAAAGATAATATTAAGATAGTGCCATTAAAATCGAAATACCCGATGGGTGCGGAAAGAATTCTGACCAAAATGATATTGGGCAGAGAAGTTCCCATCGGCGGTTTGCCACTGCATGTTGGCGTGGTTGTCCACAATGTCAGTACCGCCAAGGCAATTCATGATGCTGTGGTTGAAGGCAAGCCCTTCGTCGAGCGGGTGGTAACCGTTACCGGAGCGGTTAAGGAACCGAAGAACCTGTTGGTCAGGTTCGGCACCCCGCTAAGGAGCTTAATAGATTACTGCGGAGGAATAGAGGGCGATGCCAATGAGGTCGTCCTTGGCGGACCGATGATGGGTTTCTCCCAGTTTGACCTTGATTTTCCGTTGATTAAGGGGACTAACGGCGTAATCATAAAGGAAAGCATACCGATAAACGAGCAGGACTGTATAAGCTGTGGTAATTGCATAGACGTCTGCCCGATGTATCTCATGCCTACCCTGCTGGCTAAATATGCCAAGGCTGGCAGGTACGATGAGTGCAAAACAGCCTATATTGATGACTGCTTTGAGTGCGGAGCTTGCGCTTACACCTGCCCGGCAAATATACCACTAGTGCAGTACATAAAGGTAGCCAAGAGAGAGCTAGCTAAGAGGGCGGTAAAGAAGTGATACCGGAAGAGAGGAAATTCCTAGTCTCACCTGGTCCGCATCTGTGGAAAGGGTTCTCAGTCAGCAAGATAATGTATCTTGTGGTAATTGCCCTCATGTTTCCCACCGGAGCTGCGATAAAGTTTTTTGGTTATCACGCGCTGTCAGTGATTGGTGTGAGTGTGGCGGCAGCAGTGGTAACCGAGTACGTATGCAAGAGAATAAGGAACAAAGCCTTTGTTATGGACGGCAGTGCCGTTATTACCGGGATTCTCCTCGGCTTAATCCTGCCGCCAACAATACCTTTGTGGATGGTAGCACTAGGTTCTATATTTTCCATTAGCATTGTCAAGGAAGCCTTTGGCGGTCTAGGGCACAACATATTTAATCCCGCCCTGGGCGGCAGGGCGTTTATGTCCATTAGCTTCCCGGCGCAGATGACGACATGGGTGTTGCCCATGGGTTTTGGCGCTGATGCTGTAACCTCAGCTACTCCCTTAAGTGAGAGCTTTGTCTGGCCAGCCGATAAACTCTCTCTATACCAGGCAATGTTCTTTGGCAACCGCGCTGGCTCACTAGGCGAGACATCAGCCCTGTTTATATTGATTGGTGGCAGTTTACTTCTGGGACTCGGCATAATAAACTGGAGAATTCCAGGAGTTTACATTGGCATGGTTGCCTTACTGAGCTTTGCCTTAGGGGAGGACCCACTATTTCATATCCTGGCTGGGGGGCTTATGCTGGGGGCTTTCTTCATGGCTACCGACTATGTAACCTCCCCGCTGACCAACCGAGGGAAAATAATATTTAGTGTTGGCCTGGGGGCAATGACAGTCATAATAAGACGTTTCGGCGGCATGCCTGAAGGAGTGTGTTTCTCAATCCTTTTTATGAACGCCCTTACCCCCCTTATTGACCGCTATATCAGGGTAAGGCCATACGGTCTGGTAAAGAAGAAGGTGGAAAGTGCTAGCTAAAACCACTTTGAAAAATGCCTTCCCCATAATCATACTTACGGTAATAGTTGCCATATGTGTCACTGCGCTTACTTTCACCGAGAGCATTACCCGAGACAAGATTAAAGCCCAGGAGGAACAGAAAATACAGCATATGCTCTCGGCAATATTTCCCGATATGAGCCGCTACGACTTTACCAATGATATCTATACCATATACTCCGACGGAGCTAAGGTTGGCTACGCATTTCTCGCTGTAGGCAAGGGATATGGGGGGGATATTAGCATCCTGGTTGGGCTTAAGGATGAGACGACAGTAAAAGGGATAACTATAGTTTCACACAGTGAGACCCCGGGGCTGGGCAGTAGGATAGCCGAGAGCTCTTTCACCGACAGATTCATCGGGCTAAACGTTGAGGATGTGGCTTTAAGGCAGGAGGGGGGGCAGATAGACGCCATAACCGGGTCAACGATAAGTTCCAGAGCGGTGGTTGATGCAGTTAGAACCACGGCAATGGAGAAGGTCAAATTGCTAAAGGAGAGTGAGGGAAGAGAGTAAATATGGGTAAATTCGGAAAAGAGTTTATCAAGGGACTGATTATAACTAACCCAGTTTTTGTCCTTGTCCTCGGTCTATGCCCGTTACTAGCCATTAGCACTTCAATTGACAATGCCCTAGGCATGAGCCTGGCAGTTCTCATTGTCCTTCTGGGCTCAAATGCAATAATCGCCGCGATAAGAAGATTTATCCCCAACATAGTGAGAATCCCTATATTTATCGTCGTCATCGCCACCATGGTTACCATCGTAAATCTTACATTCCACGCCAATTTCCCAGACCTATATGAATCGTTGGGAATATATCTCCCCCTCGTCGTGGTAAATTGCATAGTACTCGCCCGAGCTGAGGCTTTTGCCTCCAAGAATCCAATAGTTCACTCCATTGCTGATGCCCTGGGGATGTCCGTCGGTTTTATGCTAGCCTTGCTTATGATATCGTTCTTAAGACAGGTACCCGGGACAGGCAGTCTATCGGTATTCGGTTTCCACTTTTTCACCCTGCCCGTCCTCGGCAAAAACCCGATAGCGATATTCATACTTCCCTACGGGGCATTCCTGGTCATCGCCCTCTTGATGGCACTATTCAGACGGACGGGGGTGATGAAGCTGTGAATGAACTAATCACTATATTCCTCGGTCTGGTCCTCATCAATAACTTCCTTCTGGTGAGATTCTTGGGTCTTTGCTCCTTCATTGGCGTCTCCACGAAACTAAGTAATGCCGTCAGTATGGGGGTAGCCGTCACCTTCGTCATGGCTCTCGCCTCAGTCGTCACCTGGATCATCCGCCATTTTATCCTTATTCCTTTTAACATTGAGTATATGAATATCATCGTCTACATACTGGTGATAGCCTCGCTAGTCCAGATTGTTGAGCTGTTCATCAAGAGGACAAATATTACCCTCTACTTTGCCTTCGGAATCTACCTACCGCTCGTTACCGTTAACTGTGCCGTGCTCGGGGTTACCTTGATAAACGCCACCGAGAACTATTCCTTCCTAGGAAGCGTGGCGGCTGCTCTCGGCGGCGGACTAGGCTATACTCTTATCATGGCTATGATGTCAGGCATACGAGAGAAGCTAGAGCTAGCTAACACCCCTGAGACAATGAAGGGGACACCAATAGCCTTTATACTCGCCATGCTTCTGGGTCTTGCTTTCGTCGGATTTGTGGGAATGATATAAATGATATAATAGAAGCGAAGGGATTAAAGAGATATGACTCTAATAATAGGTGTTCTCGCCGTCGTAGGCTTAGTCTGCGGGTTAATAATTTACCTTGTCTACATTAAGGTCCCCCGTAGAGTAAAAGGAATCGAAAAGACGGAAGAGCTAAACGCTATCCTGCCCGGGATGAATTGCGGTGCCTGTGGTCATCCCGGTTGTTTTGGCTATGCCCAGGCATTGACCGCCGACCCAAACTTAATAGCCAAGACGCCATGTGCTACTGTGCTGCAAGACCTTGAAAAGCTAAAGCAGCTGGAAAAGGCTCTGGGTATAACCCTAGATGCATCAGCGATGCTCAAAAAGGCTCTCGTCCACTGTAATGGGAACTCAGAGATTATATGTGATTACTCCGGGGTCAACACCTGTAAAGCCGCCGCCCAACTCCTCAGTGGGTATAAGAAATGCCCTTACGCCTGCCTCGGGCTCAGTGACTGCGTGGAGGTATGCCCTGAGAAAGCAATACATATAGACCCAGAGAAGAATGTGGCTATTATTGATACCGAGAAGTGTACCGGGTGCGGACTTTGCGTCACCGAGTGCCCGCAGAACCTCATTGAGCTGGTCCCAGCCAGAACCAAAATCGCCTTTCAGTGTAATTACAAACCGTTAAGGAATGTGCCAGGGCGGGAGAAGTGTGATTTTGGCTGTATCCACTGCCGAAAGTGCTTCAAGGCTTGTGAAGACGAAGCTATAGAATGGAACAAGGAGACGGCTCTTCCCGAATTTAACCAAGAGAAGTGCACCCTTTGCCTTAAATGCATCGAGGCGTGTGAACCAACCACCTTAGCCGATTTCACCAAGGCAAAGAAAGCAGCAGTGGTCCCGGCATAATGACTTCCCCATCAAGGTCAAGGTTATAACCAACTTTTGATTAGTTTATCTGGTATAATATATCTAGAACGGCTAAAAGAGAATGCGAGTTATCGCAGGTAAAGTAAAAGGGCATCAACTTAAAGCACCAAAGAGGAAGACTACCCGCCCGGCGACAGATTTAGTGCGGGGCGCGATTTTTTCCATTCTAGAAACTACTACCAGCAACTGGACGCGGGTGCTTGATTTATTCGCTGGCAGCGGAGCCCTAGGCATTGAAGCTTTAAGCCGTGGCGCAGACTGGGTTGACTTTGTTGAGCATGACCCACGATGTTGTGATATAATAAGGCAAAACCTAGAAAAGACAAGGTTGGCAGCACAGGCTCATGTTTATTGCTGTAGTGTTGCCAAAGCACTTTCCTTTCTTGATAAGGAGTATAGCATTATCCTAATGGACCCGCCATATTCCAACTCTTCCATAGGCAACCTAGTAGCACAGCTGGCAACATCCAAATTGGTTGGGACAAACTCAATTGTTGTGGTAACCCATTCCCCCCGCCTTTATTTAGATTCAACCTATGCCCCATTAAACCTCATTAAAGAGCGCCGCCACGGGGATAGTTGTATTGCAATATACCGAAAGGAGAGTAAGTCTTGACTGTTGCTATCTACCCCGGCAGTTTCGACCCGATAACTAATGGACATCTTGATATTATTAGGAGAGCAACCAAGCTCTTTGAAAAGCTAATTATTGGGATCTATGATATCCCGAACAAACAGCTTCTGTTTACCTCCGAAGAGAGGGCAGAAATGGTACGGCGAGCCACTGCTAATCTCCCCAATGTTGAAGTAAGAGTATTTAACGGGCTGACTGTCGACCTTGCTAAGGAGGTAAAGGCACAAGCTATCGTGCGCGGGCTGAGAATGAGTGCCGACTTTGAGCGGGAATTCGATTTGGCAATGATGAATAAAAAGTTAGCCCCGGAGATAGAATTGGTTTGTCTAATGTCAGACCTGAGATATCAATTCCTCAGCTCCAGTCTGCTCAAGGAAGCCGCCAGCCTGGGTGGTAAAGTTGATAACCTCGTCCCTAAACACGTGGCTGTAGCTCTAAGAAAGAAGGTTCATGGCAAAATGTAGATATTGTTACGTCAAGACAACTAATTCCTTAGGCACAAAGAGAGGAGGGATATATGGCATATAAGATTACGGATGAATGTATTAGCTGTGGAGCCTGTGAACCTGAATGCCTAAACGAGGCAATTAGCGAGGGGGAAACAATCTACGTTATCGACCCGGATAAGTGCACCGAGTGCGTTGGTAGCCATGAATCATCCCAGTGTGCTGAAGTCTGCCCCATAGATAACTGCTGCATACCCGACCCAGACCATAAAGAAAACAAAAAGCAATTGCTTGACAAGTGGCGTAGGCTGCACCCGGGTGAGGAACCTGCTCCAGGAACCTATTAAGACTAGCCACAAGAAACAAACTCCTTAGTTAATGTTAGTTTAGGGGTTAATCGTTACTTGGCGGCAATAACTCTTTATTAAATCTTTATTAAAAGAAGGAGCGTATTGCACCAAACTCCCCAGGCAGTAGAACCAGCACCCTAGGAAATTGATTTAACAATATAGGAGCTATAGTTGATCCAGCAATAGCTCCCGTCATACCTAAAAATTTGACCCACATTGCCAGAAGGGCACCACAGAATAAAGCTCCAACTACAAAACCTAATATACCACCGCCAAGACGATTGGCCCAACCTAGCATCATCATTGAAGCCGTCCACTTCAGTAAGCGGGCAAGCACAATAGCAATTGCCATCACTCCAATAAATATGATGGCGAAGGCAGCCACCTTAGCCCAGCCAGGCTGGTGAATAAAGGTCAGATATTGTGAAAGGAGAACGTAGTAACGCCCAGCTAGGAATGTACCAACTACTAACCCGGCGAGGATTAAGGCAATTTTTATAATTCCCTTCCTCACCCCCAAGAAGGTAACAACCCCTATCCCTACCATTATGACTATATCAAGCCAGTTCATAGCAATTGTTTACTTACCTCACCCCCTTAGTCCCCCTCTCCATGAATGGATATATATTCCTATCATGAGGGGAAATATGGGTTTTGAAGGGGCAAAGCCCCTTCAATCTACCCTATTTGGGTCATCCATAATGGAGGGCATCAATGGGATTTAGTCTAGCAGCTCTGAGTGCCGGGTATATTCCAGAGACAAGACCAATAAAAATGGAGACCGATATTGCCAGAATTATAATATCGGGCGATATCACAGATGGGAGCGTCGCCCCGCCGATATCTATTCGAGAAATAAGGCGTGACAGAACCCAGCCGCCAGCTATGCCGATACCACTCCCAGCCAAGCTGAGCACTACCGCCTCTAGCAGAAACTGGGTTAAAATGTCTCTTCGCTTAGCCCCCACTGCCTTACGAATACCTATCTCCCGGGTCCGCTCAGTTACCGAAACCAGCATGATGTTCATAATGCCTATGCCACCAACAAGCAGGGAAATACCAGCAATCGCCCCCAGAACTATAGTAAATATTCGGGTTACCTGCTGTAACATGCCGACTATCTGCTCCTGACTGATGACGGCAAAGTCATTCTCCTCATCAGCGGCTAACCGGTGGCGCTGCCTCAAAACAGCCTCTATATCGTAAATGGCGCCATCTATCGCCTCGGCACTAGCCATCTGAACCACGATAGCCTGGACAGCATCTTCACCCCCAGCCGTGCGCTGGGTGAATAGCCGGGTCTGAAAAGTAGTTATCGGTATCACCAGTAGCTCATCCTGGCTAACCCCCATGAACGCCCCGCCCTTAGCCTCCAGAACCCCGATAACAGTAAACTGACGCCCCTTTATCTTAACCTTCTGCCCCAAAGGGTCGTCTGAACCAAATAAGTCCGTCGCCACTTTGTCTCCAAGCACCGCCACTGTATCTCTATGGGACACGTTCCTCCCGGAGATAAACTGACCTGAGGCTAAGGAATAATTTAATACCCCCAGATATTCCGGGGTAGCGCCGGTTACCGATGTAACGATACTTTCGTCACCGACTGCCACTTCAGTATAGTTCCCGCTTATCGGGGCTACAGCCACCGCCAAAGGGACATAAGCCGGATTAGCCAGAGCTTGAGCATCATCCAAACTAAGAGTAGGTGCACCCCCGCCTAGCCCGGCTAGTCCCATTCTACCCGGCGAACTGGGGATGACATAGATGGCGTTAGTCCCTAACTGTTCAAAAGCAGAGGTAACTCTGGCTTCGGCACCTCTCCCCACTGACATAAGTCCGATGACCGCGGTCACCCCGATTACAATGCCCAGCATGGTTAATGCCGAACGCAATTTATTAGCCGACAGCGATTTTAGAGCGGCAACCAGAGAGTCAATAAGCTTCACGAGCTGGTAATCCCTCCGTCATGAAGGCGGATGATGCGCTTGGTTTGAGCGGCTATATCTGCCTCATGGGTAACTATAATTACAGTTATGCCTTCCTGATTAAGCTGCCGAAAAATAGACACAATCTCAGCGGTGGCTTTACTGTCAAGATTACCTGTAGGCTCATCAGCCAGAATGAGCGAAGGATTATTTACCAGCGCCCGGGCGATAGCTACCCGCTGTTGCTCACCACCCGATAGCTCGGTGGGTTTATGCTTAGCCCTCGCCCCCAGCCCCACCCTCTCCAGTGCTTCCATAGCCCGCTGGCGCCGGTTACCACCACCGCCATAGATAAGGGGAAGCTCTACATTCGACACGGCAGTAGCCCGGGATAAAAGGTTATACTCCTGAAAGACGAAACCAAACTTTTTATTCCTCATTCCAGCTAGTTGGTTATCATTAAGCCGACTAACGTCAGCCCCGTCAAAGAGGTATCTACCCGAAGTAGGTCTATCCAGACAGCCGATTATATTTAGCAGGGTTGATTTGCCTGAGCCTGAGGCTCCTTGGATAGCCACCATCTCTCCCTCAGTAATGGAGAGGGTTACCCCCCTCAGGGCATAGACTTCTACCTTGCCCATCCGGTAAACCTTGGTAATGTTATCTAGCTCAATCATGCCTCTCTCCCATTGTAGCTAATTACGGTTCATCTTTCTGGAGGAGGTGCTGGATGCATAAATGGAATAACCGGTGGTCTACCCGTTTCTAGTTCTGGCTCAGCCCCTAACTCTACGACCACTATTTCTCCCTCCTCAAGCCCATCTACAATCTCAGTGTGAATACCGTCGCTTATACCTACAACCACAGACCTCTGCTTAATCTGCTCACCAACCATAACCCAAACCATAGGATTGCCCTGGCTGTCCTGCTTAATCGCCCGGTTAGGCACCAGCAAAATGCCGCTTCGCTCATTGGTTATAATATCAGCCGCAGCGCTCATACCAATCTTGAGCCCAGAGCCCTGGGGGACATCAAAACCAATTTTGACCTTATATAGTACCACGCCAGCTTCTACTGTTGGCAGAGGAGAAATGCGGGCAACTCTACCCTCAAGCTGGAGCTCTGGCAGGGCATCCACGGTAATAATGGCTCTCTGGTCTAGCGCTACGCCGGGAATATCTATCTCATCTAGGTCCACACCTAATTCCATAGTGGTAAGGTCAACCAAGTGGACAACTGTTACTTGTGACATACCCGGGGCTGGGATGAAATTCCCCTCCTCAACATATACAGCGGTCACTATTCCATAAAATGGAGCAGTGATAGTTTCTATCTCTAGCTCACTCTTTGCCTCCTCCACCGCCTGCCTGGCTACATCTACCGCTAATTCAGCAGCTTGAACCTGCGCTTCAGCCGCCTTGACCTGCGATTCAGCAGCACTAATCTGCAATTTGACTATCCTCCGCTCCTCATAAGTAGCATGGTATCTTTCTAACTGGTCTAGATGATATTTAGCTTCTTCCAGGGTTGCCTCGGCTTGCTCTTGACCTGCCTCTGCTTGGGCTAGGCTCACCTCTGCCTGGGCTAAATTCAACTCTGCCTGGGCTAAAGCTAGCTCCAGAGCCTCAGTATCTACCGGGGCTAACACCGCCAGCGCCTGACCTTCTTTGACCACATCGCCCTCATCAACATATATTTTGTCCACCTTACCACTGCTGTCAAAGGCTACGTTCGCTTCATTAGCAACCCCGATACTACCACTGCCGTTAACG
>CAYQQD010000027.1:0-9981 GCA_964419575.1 uncultured Dehalococcoidales bacterium
GGGGCTGACTTCAGCGAACCGGTAACTCAAAATACACTTAGAATCATAGATGCGTTGTATTCCCTGGATGTTTCGCTGGCGAACAAAAGGCACTTCCCAGCCATAAATTGGCTTACCAGTTATAGCCTCTATGTTGATGCCGTCAAGGGCTGGTGGTCTGAGGTCAGTCCTGAATGGGATGTTACCCGAGCCACTGCCTTGAAGCTCCTTCAACAGGAGGCTGAGCTTGAAGAGATTGTAAGGCTGGTAGGTCCTGAAGCCCTGCCTGAAGCTGACAAGTTAGTGCTACTAGTAACCAGGATGATACGAGAGGATTTTCTGATGCAAAGTGCCTACCACGAAATTGATACCTACTGCATGCCAGGCAAAGCGCAACTGATGCTTAGCACTATAATCAAGTTTTATGGGCTGGCTCAGCAGTTGTTGGACGCAGGGGTGAGTGTGGCTGAAATCCGCTCCTCTCCAATTGTGCCTAGAATATCCAGAATGAAGGACATAGCTAACGACGTCTTTGACCAAAGGATTAAGGAGTTATGGTCGGAGATGGAAGCTAGCTTGGTAGCCAGGAAAGGAGGCGCATCATGACTTCGTTCTACGTAAAAGAGACCCAGGCAATAAGCCGGACTAAAGGTTCTTTACTGATAGCCGAAAGTATTCCGGATATAAAATTCGGCGAGATAGTTGATGTCCTGCTCTCTAGCGGTGAGGTAAAACGCGGTCAGGCGATAGACATTAGTAAAGAAATAACGATTGTCCAGGTATTTGGTGGAGTCAGCGAAGTTGACCTTATTGGCAGCAAGGTAAGATGCAAAGGCGAGACTTTAAAGCTAGCGGTATCTGAAGACATCTTGGGCAGAATCTTCAGTGGCACCGGGGAGCCCATAGATGGAGGTCCGTCGGTAGTCCCTGAGGACTATTTAGATGTTAATGGTGCGCCGATTAACCCTGCCGGTCGCGAGCCTCCAGCCGAATTTATTGAAACCGGTGTCTCAGCCATAGATGGCTTAAATTCTCTAGTCAGGGGGCAGAAACTACCCATATTTAGTGGCGCCGGGCTGCCCCATAACCGAATTGTGGCTCAAATAATCAGGCAGGCTTCGGTTAAAGGCAAAGAGGAGCAGTTCGCCATAGTCTTTGCTGCCATTGGGGTAAGCTATGACGATGCCGCCTTTTTTATGAAAAATTTGGAACAGACGGGGGCTCGGGAAAGAACTATAGCCTTTATCAATACCGCCTCCGATCCGGTTATAGAGCGAATATCAACGCCCAGACTGGCATTGACTGCCGGCGAGTACCTGGCTTGGCAGCAAGCGATGCATGTTTTGGTTATACTTACCGATATGACCAACTATTGTGAGGCTCTCCGCGAACTCTCAGCGATGCGGGAGGAGATACCATCAAGGAGAGGGTATCCGGGGTATATGTACACTGATTTAGCCACGATGTATGAGAGAGCCGGCAGGATTATGGGCCAGCAGGGTTCAGTAACCATAATGCCTATCCTGACTATGCCTGATGATGATATAACCCATCCCATACCTGACCTGACCGGCTATATAACCGAAGGCCAAATTGTCCTTTCCCGAGAACTGGAAAGAAAGGGGATATACCCACCAATAGATGTTTTCCTATCCCTGTCACGAATGATGAAAGAAGGTATTGGAGCGGACAAAACCAGAGAAGACCACAATAACGTCTTTATGCAGCTCTATGCCGCCTATGCTGAAGGGCGTAACCTTAGGGAGATATCAACTATCATCGGTGCTGAGGCATTAGGTGAAAGAGACAAAATATACCTGACAAACGCTGACCGATTTGAAAGGGAGTTTATATCTCAGGGCGAGTTTGAAAAAAGAAAAGTAGAGGAGACTTTAGACATAGGCTGGGGGCTGTTCTCAGCCTTACCTGAGGAAGACCTAAAACTAATTAGTGAGGGACTAATTAAAAAGTACCTCCCAAAGTACTCAAAAGCTTAAACTGGACACATGCCACAGCAGGTTATCAAATTAGTTAGACCAACCAAGATTGAGCTAATAAAGCTAAGGCGGCGGCTTGCCTTAGCGTCTAGAATACAAAAGATAGTAAAGGATAGGGTATTAATACTAATCCTGGAATTTCTGCAGATAGCTAGGCAGACGGTAGAAATTAAGCGCCAATTGCTGGCTGAGTTTGCCGGGACTTACAAAGCATTATCACTTGCCGCCGGGTATCATGGATACATTGCTTTAGAAAAGGAGCTAGTAGCTTCTGAGAGGGAGCTAGGAATCGCCGCTGGCTCAAGAAATGTAGCCGGGGTGAGAATCCCTGCCTTCGAGTTAAAGGAAGCTCAAGGGGTGGTAAGAGGTTATAGCCTAGTTGATACCTCTTCGTGGTTGGATCAGGCAGCCCAGCTATCTGAAAAATGCCTTGAGACAATTGTTGAGCTGGCTGAGCTCCAGCGGAGTCTGGAACTGCTGGGGAGGGAGATAAGTAGGACAAAGCGAATACTCAATGCCCTGGAATATCTAATAATCCCCAGTTTACAAGCGACGATAAAATACCTGTATATGAAATTTGAGGAGCGGGATAGAGAAGAGAAGTCGCGGTTAAAGCGAGTCAAGGTACTGCTGGAGCGGAGATAGAGAATGGTGAGCGAGTTACCTTATGAGCGGCTGCTCCAAGAATGTCTAAAGGATGAGTTAAGGGTAGTAAATGCCCATTTGCCGAGTAAGCAAAAACCGCTTTCGGTTCTACTGGCTGAGGAGTACCCTCATGTCTTATGTAGAGATGGCAGCATGCATCTATTTAAAAGAAAAGAGCTTAAATATCTAGCCGGTTTGATAGACAATGATGAGCAACAGGCATTATTACTACCTATGCTTTTAGAGGTGAATGGCGGGCGAGGTGAGGTAGCAGTAATATGTCAGGGGGAGGTGGAGGGGAAGGTCATGGCAAAGGTTCTTGATATGCCGGTCACCCCGAGACAAAAAAGGATTGTCCTCTACAAACCGCAGCTAGCTTTAGTCAGGAAGCTGCTTAGAACAACCACGCAATATCTATTTTCCCCTAAATCGTAGGTGTAGCTCTATAGTTCTTGTTGAATGATTCTTCATAGCGGTGATATGATATAGTATGCGTGGCCCCTGTAGCTCAGGTGGATAGAGCACCAGCCCCCGGAGCTGGGTGCGAGCGTTCGAGTCGCTCCAGGGGCGTTTTCATGATAATTGGGGGCTAAGGTGGTAAATAAAGCCAGGTTTATTGAGATTAGGTGGCATGGTCGTGGTGGTCAAGGAGCAGTTACCTCAGCTGAATTGGTCGCCCAAGCGGCGATAAATGAGGGCAAGTATGCCCAAGCCTTCCCTGCCTTTGGTGCCGAGAGGAGAGGAGCCCCAGTGGTAGCCTTTGTCAGAATAAGTAGTAACGAACCTATCAGGGTCAGAGCCGAAATTGCTGAGCCAGATGTTGTCGTAGTGCTTGACCCTGGATTACTGCGTATTGTGGATGTTACTTCGGGGCTTAAAGCTAATGGGATATTAGTAGTTAATACCAAAAAACAACCGGAGCAAATTAGGCAGGAATTTAATATTAACTGGTCATTAGCCACGGTTGATGCTACTAAGATTGCCCAAGAACTACTCGGAGTTCCCGTTGTTAATACTTCTATGGTTGGGGCTCTATTAAAAGCTACCGAGGTGGTTAAATTAGAATCATTGTTTGAGCCTCTAAAACAGCGGTTTAGACGTCTGGCGGAAAGGAATATTGAAGCTGTGAAAAAGGCATACGAGGAAACTTTAGTAAGGAGTAGGAGTAATTGAAACTAGAAGATGAGCTAACCTGGAAAGACGTTGAAATTGGTTCAATAGTAACTGAGCCAGGAAATGCTAGCCAATACCAAACTGGAGGCTGGAGGACAGAAAGGCCAATTATTGATCTTGACAAGTGCAATAAGTGTGGCCTGTGCTATCTTTTTTGTCCTGATGCAGCTATCGAGCAGAATAACGACGGGTACTTCAAAGTCGATTTGTTCTACTGCAAGGGATGCGGCATCTGTGCTACGGAGTGTCCAAAGCAGGCGATTACCATGGTAGAGGAGGAATAATGGCAAAAAGGGTAGGAATGGAAGTCACTGCTGCCATTGGTGAGGCAGTCAAGCTGGCTAATGCTGATGTCGTTGCTGCTTATCCTATTACTCCCCAGAGCCATATTGCTGAACACCTTGCCGAGCTAGTAGCCGATGGTGAGTTAGATGCCGTCTATATTCCCGTTGAATCTGAACATTCAGCCATGAGCGCCTGCCTTGGAGCGGCAGCAGTCGGGGCAAGGACATTTACTGCCACTGCTGGGCAGGGATTAGAGCTGATGCACGAGGTTCTATATGTTGCTTCAGCAATGCGACTGCCGATAGTTATGGCAGTAGCTAACCGGGCTTTGTCAGCGCCACTAAGCATCTGGGGTGACCATTCGGATGTAATGGCTATCCGTGACACTGGCTGGATTCAAATATTTGCCGCTAATGGGCAGGAAACCTTTGACAATGTGCTCTGTGCCTTCCGCATTGCCGAAGACCAGAAGGTTCTACTCCCGGTAATGGTTCACTTGGATGGATTTCACCTAACCCATATGATTGAACCTATATACATTCCGGAGCAAAGCGAGGTTGACAAATTTCTGCCCCCAAATCAGTACCCTTTGCCACTAGACCCTGATAGACCGATAACTATGGGTGCTTTCGCCCCACCCTACATATATACCGAGGTAAAGAAAGCACAGCAAGTAAATTTAACCACGGCTAAAGAGGTAATTCTTCGGTGCTGGAAGGAGTTTGGGGACTGCTTTGGTCGCTACTATTCTCCGGTGGAAAGCTACCGTGGTGACAAGGCTAGGGTGCTTCTATTAACTATGGGTAGTTTCAGCGAGACGGCAATGAACGCCATAGATAGTCTGCGGGACGAGAGTAAAGAAGTGGGGCTAATAAAACTTCGCCTGTGGCGTCCCTTCCCGTTTGCTGAAATCCGCCAAGCAGTTAGCGATGCCGAGGTTCTCATTGTACTTGATAGAGCCATTTCCTTTGGTGGACCGGGTGGGCCAGTCTGCTCTGAAGTTAGGTCAGCCTTATATAAAGAAGACAAGAAGCCGAGGGTGATAGGCTTTGTTGGTGGTTTGGGTGGGAGAGATATTTCCCCGGATGGATTTAAAGAGATAATTAACCGAGGTATAAAGATTTCACAGACGGGGAGCGAGCAAGAATTTGAAATGTTCGGGGTGAGGGAATAATGGGGGACCATGTTACTTTCGGTAAGCGCTCAGTAACCAAAGAGGAATACTTTGCCCCTGGTCATCGGGCTTGCGTCGGTTGTGGTGAAGCTTTAGCGGTAAGGCTTGTCTGCAAGGCATTAGGGCGGAATGTAATAATTGTTACCGCCACTGGTTGTATGGAAATAGTTTCATCACCGTTCCCTTATACCTCTTGGCGCGTTCCCTGGATTCACACCCTATTTGAGAATGCGGGGGCAGTGGCTTCAGGTATAGAAGTGGGGTTGAAGGTCATTATGAGAAAGGGGAAGCGCTCAGCTAAGGAGATAAAAGTGGTCGCAATGGCTGGCGATGGTGGCACCAGTGATATCGGGCTCCAGGCACTATCCGGAGCATTAGAACGAAGGCATGATTTTCTCTATATTTGCCTTGACAACGAAGCCTATATGAATACCGGGATTCAACGCTCTTCATCCACTCCCTACGGTGCCTCAACCACTACTGCCCCAGCCGGCAAGATGAGCATAGGCCAGGTTACTTGGAAGAAGGATATGCCAGCTATTGCTGCTGCCCACGATATACCTTATGTGGCTACTGCCTGCCCTAGTTATCCTTTTGATTTGATGGCTAAGGTAGCCAAGGGAGCAGCCATCCGTGGACCAGCTTATGTCCATATTTTATCGGTTTGCCCTATTGGCTGGGGGTCGGCGACTGAGTTAACCATCGGGATAGGCCGCTTGGCTGTGAAGACAGGGATGTTTCCTCTGTATGAGGTGGAGAATGGCAAGTATAAATTAAGCATTGATTTGCCTCGGTTAAGACCGGTCCAAGACTATCTGAAATTGCAGAGAAGGTTCAGGCATCTGTCTGAGGAAACGATAAACGAGATCCAGGATAGAGTCAGTGAGGAATACGCCAAACTTAAGGACAAAGTAGCGTGCACATAGCGGCAAAGCAACTGAAACGGGAGGTGAAATCAATATTAGATAGCTATCGGCATGGTAGGGAGATGTTGATCCTCACAATATCGGGTACACCTCCTGAAGAATATGACGTTTGTCCCAACTGTAGAGAATAGAATCTAGCAACCGTTAGCTTGACCGTCACTAAGTGGTCTGCTATATTTTTAGTCACGGGGTGTAGCGCAGATGGCTAGCGCGCAGCGTTTGGGACGCTGAGGTCGGAGGTTCAAGTCCTCTCACCCCGACCACTATTTTATAGGAACCCCTCAAGTCTGACCTCAGTAAAAGCCTCACCAATAAATTCCTAAGACTATTCATCACTTGCCGCAGGCTGGTCTCCATGCTTTAGTGTGCCCAAAAAGGCAAATTCAGTACATTTGGCTTGCCTTTTTGGGCACAAATTTTTGGGAAATATTAATTTTTTCTTTTTTGGGGGCTTGACAAAAGTGTCATTTTGTGCTAATATGTGGACAAATGACTTGTTATGCCATATAAAAATATTGACAAGAGTATTCTTTATTGCTCAATATGCTCATTAGTCTAAATATCTATAGATAGTCATCGTGTCACTATTTAGCGACTGGGGGGAGGAAACGGGTGCCTGGTGGTGATGCATGGCTTATGAGTGCCATGTATCGTGAGTCATCACTTTGGAGTTTGACAAGTGAGTGCGAAACCAAGAAAGCGAGTCAGTGTAAGCGTCTCGCAGGAAACAAAGGGGTTGTTGGATTCAATCAAACATCGCGGGCAAAGTTACGATGGTTTACTCCATGAGCTAGCCATGCGTTGGAAAAAGATGAAGGAGGCAGAGGTAAAAAAGTAAGACTGAACGGGTGCTCACTGAGCAAGAGTAAGAATGATTGTTAACAGGAGGTGAGTAATGTTCAGTAAGGAGTATGAAGTTTAGACAAAGGAGGTGATGGCTATGTGAAAAGGTTCAGCAAGGTTGGTTATTTGAGGACAAATCTAGTTTAGGAGGAATGAATACTGATGAAAGGAAAATTTAGGATTTTAGGGCTTGGGCTAGGAGCGTTTCTGGTGTGTGCCCTGATGCTGGCGTTAATACCAGTGGCTCCGGTCGCAGCCGCCACTGCGGTAACCAATGTCTGGGTGGACTTTCCGTATTCAGATGCCCCGAATACATGCTCGTCTACGTCAAACACCTATATCGTCCACTTCAAGGCAACCACTGCCCTCAAACGCGGTGTGGACTCAGTCACGGTCACCTTCCCTGATGGCTCAACAGCTATGGGTGGCGATGGGGACACTGGCGGAAATTACGTCTTCACCATCAGCTCAACGGCACCAGCGGCGTCCACGATAGACTTCTCCACTAACTACAACACTACCGACTTAGTAGTTGGTGCCACCTGGACTGACTGCACGGCTACTCCCACCGTTGGCGGCAAACGGATTAAGGCGCTGTCGCCGATAGACGTAGCTGCCGGACAGGATGTCTGGGTGAGATTTGTCTGTGGCTCCGCCATTACAGCGGCGGCTACCGAAGCCAGCACCTACAAGGTGTATGTGGCAACTACCAAGGATACTACCCCCGTACTGTCCAGCGCCTTTGCCCTGGGCGATAGCACCAGCGTGGCGGGTTCAACAACAATGGAGAGTGGTTATCCTCTGCCGGATACGGCTGGTTCGACAGCCACCTATATACTTATCTTTGTGCCGGCTAATGGTACCACCCTGACAGCGTCGTCGGGCAAGGTGACGATCAAATTCCCCTTACAGGCAACGGTTCCCAGCTCACTAACCGTTAACGATGTCAGCTTCAGCGCCGCCGGTACCACTTATACCAACACCCCTGAAACACCCACGGTTAATGTCAACACCAAGGAGGTGACGGCGATAACACCTCTTACCATGACTGGCGACGGTAGCGCTGACTGGTACATCAAGATAGCCGGCATCACCAACCCCACCATCGCCGATGCTAGTTCCTATAAGTACATGATACGCACCAGTGGTGACGGTAAATACGAGTGTACAGCCGCAGATGCCATTACGGCTGGCTCGATAAGTAAGGTAATAGTTGCCAACGGTGAAATCGGTACTCCTACCTCCCTCTATTCCGATAACGCCACCATGGTTGACATGTACAGCAGCCAGATATACCTGGCTGTTGGCGACCAGTATGGCAATGCCAAGGCTCCTGACAGCGCGGTAACGGTAACCCTGAGTTCATCCTCATCCACGGGGCAGTTCTACTGGTGCGATGGCTATACGTCGATGTCGACGACGGTGACTTCATGTACCAGTGTCAGTGTAGATATACAAGACCCTAATGCTGCTGACGATGGTGACCAGATTATCTACTACAAAGACAGCACTGCCGGGACACACACCTTTACCTTCTCGGCCAGTGGCTATACCTCAGCCACCTGGACATTTACCGTCTGCCCTGGGGTCTCGGTGTATGACAGCGCTAATAACCTGATAAGCACCTACAAACCACTGTCTACTTCCCCAACGGCTGAGACTGGCGATGGTAGTCCTTATACCCAAAAGTGGTCAATGGACTACATCGCTGATGCCATAACCGCGGCTTTTGCTGGCGACACGGTGAAGCTGGGCGACGGCATCTACGAGCTGGATGGCTGGATCAATCTGAACAAGAAGGTTACCCTGACCTCGGTGAATGGCGCCTCGTCCACCACGCTTAGACCCGTGAGCGAGCCACTGTCCCATCGCTACCAGAGTGCAACTGACGTAGCAATAGTTGTGGGGACCGATGGCACATCCACTAACCCGGTAATAATTAGTGGTCTCACCTTCACCCGGCTGAGAGCTGATTCCGAGTTCGACCAGGCAATTTGGAACAACTCGTATGACTATGTTACGGTGCGCAACTGCGTATTCAACTACATAATTCCGGATTGCGGGGCTTATGCAGACCACGAGTACGGTTCTGTAGTCACCTTTATCACCTATAATGCAGGTGCGTGGACTGGTGATACCATAACCTCAGGCACGATTAGCAACAACACCTTTACTAACTGCGGCACTTTCGGTTTTACCGAATGGGGCGAGCAGTATGCCTGTATCAACGTGTTTGTTAAGGACGGCACCACCGACTATGCAATAAGCGGGGTAACCGTAAGCAACAACACCCTGACCAACTGTAATGGCATCGGTATTGCCATGAAGGGTCATCCTAGTGCCGATGGCACGACCTTTAAAGGCGATGTCACCGATAATACCCTAACCAACAGCGTTTACCCTATCAGCATTCAGGGTTACACTGATGGCATTAACGTACTGCGCAATACCATCACCGGTGGCTACATGGCTGGGCTGTGGGTTGAATTTAGCGACCACGAACACCTGGTGATAAAGAACAACACCATCACTGGAGTCGCCGGCACTGGATGCACACAGATGAACTACAGCTGTGCTATTCTTCTATATGACGATGGCGGTGATGCGAACCATCCGGTGACTGTCCAGTACAACGCCCTCTACGACAACGATGCCACTTACAGCATCTACGCAAAATCAGATATTACTGGTGTCCAAAGTTGCCAGTACAACTGGTTTGGCGACGCTACTGGTCCAGCTTACACTGCGGTGACTGGAGCTACGGTTACCAAGTCTAACCCCAATGGCACCGGTGCCCAAGTCAGCGACCTGGTTACCTACTACCCGTGGCTGCACAAGTCCTTGGCAAATGTGGTAGCGGACAATGCTTCTTACCAGGCGAGCACTGTGAAGCTGGGCTCTGGTTGGAACACCCTGTCCACGCCGGTGAAGCTCATCTCAGCAGCGGATAGCGTTGATG
>CAYQQD010000028.1:0-8250 GCA_964419575.1 uncultured Dehalococcoidales bacterium
ATTTGGATTCGTCAGAAGCAAGATATAAGCTGACATAAGCAATATCAATCGGTTCGCCGAAACGGCCAATTGGATGCATTTTCCGTTCTTGTTCCAAATACTGCTCTAGTGGCAACCCTAAATCTTGGGCTTCTTTCTCTGTAAGCTCGGTATGAATACCACCATTCTATCAAGGGTTCCTTCATCTGTCAAAGCGCCTACGGTCTAGAAATCTATGAAAATCGTATGAATTGAAGTAGCCAATTGATTGCGAAAAGCGAACTTAATTCGTTTGAGTTTGCGTTTTATTCGATTCTTTTTTGAGAGCTGCTCGGAATCGTAAACTGCGGTATAATATTAAAAGAAAAAACTTACTACGAGGGCAGGATGATTGACGAGTTTGATCACAGGCTCATAGAGGAGCTACACAAGGACGGAAGAGCAAGCTATACGGATCTCGCTAGGAAGTTGGGAGTGGTTGAAGGCACAGTAAGGACGAGGGTAAAACACCTTCTACGGAAGAATATCCTAGCGATAGCTGCCTTGCCTAATTTGAACGAACTGGGCTATAGGTTGACAAGCATTATCGGGCTCCAGGTCAGGATGGCAGACTTGAGAAAGGTAGCGGACGCTCTAGCTAAAAATCCAAACGTATGCTACCTGGCCTTTGTCACTGGCAGGTATGACCTTATGGCCATAATCGTGCCCCGGTCACACAAGGAACTTTCCGACTTTATTGAGAATGAAATCTCCGCCATCCCTAGCATTCTAAGAAGCGAAACATTTGTCAACTTGGACGTAATCAAAGGCAAGTCCTCGGGAATAGATACTAGCCAACTGATTAGTAACCTTAACGTTTCCTTACTGAGGGAGGAACAGAAGAGACGATAGCAAGAGTGTTGATTGCGCATGGACATATACCGGGGAAGTGCAATCAACAGAATCAGTAGTCTCCTACACCGACGAGGAGCCCTGTTCTCACCTCGTACATAGTGATTATTTTCATCATGCACTCATAAGCAATAACCTCAACAGACCTTGGTTATTTTTGCTTTGGCGCAGCCTTTTATGATCAGCGGCATGATTATGCCTGCAGACTTCGCTGGCGGCCGGACGACCGTTTCATCATCGACGTACCGCACGTTGGACGAACTCGCAACAAAGGGCAACCAGTATATGAGACTTCATGGAAGAAACCGCGAAGTATTTCCCTACACCAAGTGCTTGTCCAAACATACTCAAAGTACGGAGTAGCGTGGACCACAGTCAGAGTGACTATCGTTGTAGCTCACCATGCACAATACATCGGAATGTGTAGTCGGCTATACAATAGCCCGTATTGTTATTTGCGATTGTTGTATAGTTGACTAACGTCATCGTCTGATCATAAGTCATGATCTTGCTAGCTGGAATTCTTTTATAGTTAAGCCATAATTGTATCTACAATGAATGCTGATAAAAACACTGCTCAGACGAAACCGCTTAGTCCTATTGGCACTGGGAGGCTGTGAAAGCAAGAACAAAAGGCCAGTTCAAGGCTGTCTTGGCTGAGATGTTACAAAAGGTGTTCGATGATGTGGCGCTAGCGCTTCGTGTCGCAGGCCCACAGTATGTCAGGATTACGGAAAACTGCTGGCTTCCTAGTAAACATGGCGAGATACCCAAAATAAGTAGTCATGCTTGTCTTGCCTGAGCCCTCCAGCTTTCTGGGGTCACTAAACTCATTGTGAACTTACGACGCCTCCTACTTCCAGGTCTTTGAGTTTTATCTCAGGAACTTGGCTCTCAAGAGAAGAGGTTAATACCAGCAGTTAGACAATGGTATACAATTGAGTGTAATATGACCAATGGCCGATGGAGAAGGAGTGAGAAAATCGAAGTCCTCGTTTTCATTCATGAGCGGGAGGTCGTCACTGTATATGACTTAATGGATGAGTTCGGGTATGAAAGACGGCCTGTCTTCAAGAGGTTATACAGGTTGCGTAAGCAGTGCTTGATTAAGAGAATGCAAAAGGGCGAATACTGTTTAGATGAAGACGGCTACCGGAGACATAACCGGCCATGAGAGGGGCATCAAAGTAAGCGATGATGTAATGTCCTGCTCAGCAACATAATGTTCAGTTTAAATCCAGAATATCCTTTTCAAATAGGTTATCCGTAAAAAGATGTTTGAAAATGACATAAGTAGCAAAGTGCACAGAATCCAGACTAGATTAGAATACGCAACTCGTAGATGGTGGTTTTTCCTGCTGATAGCCTTAATTGGTTCTATCATTCCGCCCTATGTGTCCAAGGGCTATGATTGGTCAGACAGAGGGAGTATCTTAGGCGCAATTTTCTCACAAGCTATTATAGACTCTTTGGCACCTTTCTATGCGATTTTCAGAATAATCCCAATTGTACTTATTATTTGCATAATTCGTCTTCATAATGGAGTCACACGTGTCTTCGGTATCTATGTGGGTATTACATATGTCCTATTTGCCATTGTACAGAATATAGCTATAACTGATCAGTATGGTCTAGCAATAGTAACCGGAAATGTAGTTATGTTCCTCATTGTTGCCGGCTTCTGGATGTGGGAAGCTAAGGTACGTAAGAATGAATTCATACCGATGAAAAGACCAATTTGGAGGTATTGGGCTGTTCCTTTGGCATTCCTCGCATTCTGGTATCCCCTTAACCCAGATACATGGAGACCAGACTTTAATCCGCTCTACTTATTGACATCTAGTGCTGGCTTGACATTCTGCATGATGACACCGGTGTATCTCACAATACTCACGCTTCATTACCCAAAGGTCAATATAGCCACAATGAGAGTAACAGGCCTCGTTGGGATAATCATTGCCAGCTATAATATGTGGTTGAACTTCTTTCTTGAGCCTAGCCTTCTATGGTGGAACGGAGTGTTGCATATCCCACTATTGTGTATATCAGGACACAGCCTGGGGCTTTCCCTCAAAAAGAGACCAACAGAAGATATGCAAGGTACTGGCGAAATGGATAAGCCCTGCTCAGAACCGTTAAAGTGGGGCGCCTGAGCTACTATTATTGTTGCACTTTCTAGCGAAAGGCGTAATGTTAATCACTCAGTATCAAGGATCTGTTGCGAATGCCGAAGTCTGAATATTCATAGATTTTACTAGAGGGTTTATTTTATGATAAAAACACAGACAGCCCCATGTTTGTCCAGTGGTAATAAATTTGGATTCAAAAAAAGTGTCTGATTTAATTCGGATGCCCTTACACTTTTAGTAGTTTAAGTGTAGAATATAAAGAAGGGTTAAGGAGGAACAAGGACATTGGGTGATAGAAAATAGCTTTGACTCTTGCCAATGAAGAGGGAACTCGTTGTTGGTTTGAGTGTGATTTTTATACAAGGAGAAAATGGTTGATGAAAAATAGAGTATCTAAAAAGCGATAAGGGAGTGTTGGCGTCTAAGAACTTCCAGCATTCAAAGGCTAGACTCAATGCCCAGAGGAGGGGAATTATGAAATTGGATGGTAAGAGGTTCGTCGAACCAGAGGAAGTTGAAACCCAACTGTTTGACTGGGGAATAGTGAAGTGGCTCAGCGAGCCAAATGTAACCAATGCTAAACGGTTCAGCTTCGGGGTAGTCGTCATCCAGCCTGGCAAAGGGCATATGAAACACAATCATCCCGGCATCGAGGAAATACTCTATGTTGTCTCAGGTGAAGGAAAACAGATGGTGGCAGAGGAAAGACGGCAAGTCAAAACTGGGACCTTGATACACATTCCTCCTGACATTTATCATGAAACGATAAACACTGGTTGGGAGCCGATGAAACTCATCGCCATCTATGCTCCGCCAGGTCCGGAAGCTGAATACAGTAAATCTGGGGAATGTAAACTAATTCCCCCACGAAAGGGCTAGAGCAATAATGTTCCAACCGAGCTAAGTGTTTTGTTGTAGGTGAAGATATAGGTCGTATCTTTACCCTCATTAAAGTTGATTATAGTTTCTTTTTCGTAAGCTGTCAGATTTCTACCTCTCTGTTTATCGCTCATACTAAAATCTCTGTTGAGCGGTAGCACCAGAAGGGATAACTTGAAAAAACACCTTGGATTGTGGATAAGAGCTATATGTCAAAGGGACTAAATATCCCGAGATGTCGCTAGGCATCCCCCCTTCTTCCATAGGCGGTAAGTCTGAGGCGATGTATAGATAGATTTGCCCCCAGTCGTGGTCCATTGGCTGAGTTAAGGCAACCGACAGATTGGAATAGGGCTTCAATCTCGTACAATGTAATCTGATCGCTACAGTGAGATAAGGCTACAGCGATTTTCACTATAGTTTCAGGGCTGCTTTGAAGCCCTCCTCAACGGCATCAGGTAATCGGCGAACCTCAGCACAGTCACCCACTATGTAAAGTTCGACGTCTAGCTTTTTAATCTGCTCAACCAGCTCTCGATTAGGTTGGGCACCTAGTGCCAACACCACCGTGTCTGCCTCGATGAATTCCTCCTTATTCCTGTGATCTACCACCACCCCTCGGTCAGTTATTTCCTTGGCAGTAGCTTTGGTAAGCATCTTAACACCGAGCTCACCCAGATTGAGTATCAGGAGAAGTCGAGAAGTCCTGTCCATATCGGTTGCAATGCTGTCCAGCATCTCAACTATGGTTACCTGCTTGCCCTTCGTTACCAGGTATTCAGCTGTCTCAGCACCTACCTCCCCTCCACCCAAGACGACTACTTTGCTACCAGTGGTAACCTCTTCTTTAAGTACCTGCCACGCGGTAACTACATTTCTCTTTTCTATGCCTGTTAAGGAAGGCACAAGAGGCTGGGCTCCGATAGCCACGATGACGGCATCGGGCTTCTCCTGTAATACAATTTCCGGAGTTAGTGTTTTGTACTCTATCTTTATCCCTAGTTTATCCAATTGCTTTTTCTCAAAGTCGAGGAAAAGCTTAATATCATCTTTACCTGGCGGTATGCAAGCCAAATTTAACTGCCCGCCCAGCTTCTCTTTCTCAAAAAGATGCACTTTATGTCCTCGGATGGCTGATACCCGAGCAGCCTCTAATCCAGCAGGACCACCTCCAGCGATGAAGACCACCTTTGGCTTAGTGGCGGGGGTAATCTTACACTCTGCTTCCTGGCCAGCTGCGGGATTGATAGCGCATCTCATATCAATCCTATCCTCGAGAACTCTCTTTATACATTGCATACAACCAATGCAGAAGTTTATGTTAGCTTCCTGCTCTTCCTTTGCTTTCCTAGGCCATTCAGGATCGGCAATCAGTCCTCTGCCTATGCCGATGAGGTCAGCTCTTCCTTGTTCCAAGATGTCTTCAGCTTCCTGGGGGGTAACAATACGGTTGGCAGTCATTACTGGTATGGAAACCACTTGCTTTACCGCCGCAGCCAAATTCACCTCTAAACCGTGAGGGAGTCTCATAGGAGCTACTGGCGTCGGAAAGTTGCGTATAGCCAGCCCAATAACAGCACCACAAGAGAGGCTTATGCAATCGGCGCCGGCTGTCTCCAGCCCCTGTGCTACTTCCTTAGCATCCTCAATGGTAATACCACCTTCTAGACCCTCTCTGCCATTGATGCGCACCATTATGGGGTAATCATCACCCAATTTTTCCTTAACCTTGTGGATTATATTTACTAAGAAGCGGAGCCTACCATTAAGGTCTCCACCATAAATATCCTTACGCTGGTTAGACAGAGGAGAGAGGAACTGGCTAATCAAGTACATATGAGCAGCATGAAGGGAAAGTCCGTCAAAGCCGGCCTCTTTAACCCTGCAGGCAGCCCGGACAAACTTATCTTCCAACTCCTCAATCTCCTCAATGCTCAGTTCGCGAGGTACTACAAAACCCGTGACTGGATGAGGAAGAGCAGAAGGGGCCACTGGTATCTGCCCTTTTGTAACCAGTAATTGACCATTCTCTACTCTGCCGGCTCTTCTACCACCGTGGTTTAAGTTCAGCATGACTTTAGCCCCTCCGGATTTAACAGCCTGGGCTATACGACGTAGACCAGGCAGATATCTATCGTCATCGATATACATGCAGTAAAAAGTATGGTTCCCTATGGGCGTATCCACAATTGCGTCCTCTACAACAATCAGTCCCACGCCTCCTCGCCCTCTTTCTGCGTAGTAATCCACCATGCAATCGGTGACAAGTCCCTCTCTGGCAAAGTTGGTAGATATGGGCGGCATTACTATGCGATTAGCCAGCTCCAGCTTGCCTATCTTACAGGGTTCAAACAGTTTACCAAACTTCAAGATGCACCCCCTTGCAGCACATTCTTCGGCTTAGTATAAATAAGCTCTTCAACTCCTCCCGGGTTCATATCGGCATCCACACGTTCCACTTCATTGGGTTTGAGATCGTACTTGCCTAGACCAGTAGGCGAACTACCTCCTCTACATCACTAACCGCTTCAAGCCGGGATACTAACTGAATCAGCTTCTCCACATTCTTCTGACTTAAAGGTTTGGCTGCGTAGGAAGCACAATCCCGCAATTTTGCAGCCATGGCATCCATACTCATTGGGTTTTCGGGACTGCCGTAGGGAGTGTCCACACGCTTAGAATAGACTTTCCCGTCTTTGGTCTTTATCTCAACTATAGCAGGACTAACCCCCATCCTATTCAGGGACTCATCTAGCTTCGGTGTCACCTTATTGGATAGTGCTAGGACTGTCTTGTCCTTGATAGCCTGCGGAGTAAACTCAGCTATACCCACTTTTCCTTTGACAATAGCCGAAGCTACTGCCCAAGGAATACTAAACTGAGCATCAACAGTAGTGCTGGGATTTTGCTTGGTACTGAGTGGTTCACCCAATAGTTTCATCGCGCCCTTACTGACATAGATGGTGACACTATCTACATCCTCAGCTTTAATGTTATACTCACCTACCATTGGCAATGTAGCATCAATAGGAGGATTAGTGTTCCGGCAGCAGGGATAGGGTTTAAAACTAAGGTTTACGACTTCAAATTTCTCACCAAGATTTGCTGTGAGCACCTCAGGATTATAATCCCCTCTATGGTAAACATTGAATAACCCATCACGTCCCTGAAGAACGTTCCTAGCTCCAGTGATACCCTTTTGAGCCATCAGTACTGCCATGATGCCATCCCTAGCAGCAAAGCCAGGTCCAGCTCGTTTAGCTAGAGTGCCATCGTGAATGCACTGGAGATTTCCTCCCGCTTGGTGATAAGCAAGACCAAAAGCACTAACCAGCGTCTCCGTATCAAGCCCCAAGAGTTTGCCAGTTATTGCAGCGGCACTGAAATTCCCATGTATAGCAGTATACTGCCAGCCGCGGTCAAACACAGAAACTTTGTTGGCTAAACACAGCCTAGCGGCGAGATCCACAGCCAGGGCTACAGCAGTGATTAGCCTTTTGCCATCAACCCCACCTAGCTTCTCGGCAATAGCCAAAGCTGTAGGCACTGCCACCGATGAGGCATGCAGAATAGCAACATCATGGGTATCATCGTAATCCAGAGCATGAATCATGGTAGCATTAGCCTGAGCCGCGCTGACGCAGGGAAGTCTATCTCCATAGACCCAAACGGTGCTTTCTCTCCTTCCATCCCAGTCCCTAACAATGTCTATCAGCTCACTTACACCTGCTTCCGCACTACCAGCTAAGCCTACCCCTAGACCATCCATGAATAGTCTCTTTGTTGCCTTCACCACTTCCGAGGGAAGATTTTCATAATTGGTATCTATAATATTCCCTGCTAAAGTATAAATTACATCCATTTTCATCCTCATTTTTTCCTAAAATTGACCCAAAATAGTACCTATGGCAAAATGTAAATCCCAACTTTGGTTTTTGTCAAGTCAATGAGTCTGTTCGCCTCCGTTTCAAAGTAGCGTATTACCTCTCGCCATCCTTGGCAATAAACGGGAGAACTCCCAGTGACAATGTAGCGGTTGTAGGAATCAAGCACGCTTACCAGCAAAGGATATAATTGCCTTTCTCCACTAATGTTGAACATTTAATACAAGGTGCTGGCGATACTATTTACCAAGGCCTTGTGAATTTGAGGTAAGATATTTTCTGCCTCCGGGTCGTCCGTCTTTAATGATACCCGAAGAGTGAGAGAAAATTCTTTCGCAATTTCTTTCTAGAATTCCTCAAATAGGACTATTAGTGGAACTACTAATTCTACTCTCAGAAATTTCTCTAGGGCAAGCTTAACAGAATGTAAAAACCATCTTGAAAGTCTATCTATTGAATGACTCGGGGAGCAAATTATATCTACTACC
>CAYQQD010000028.1:8350-9980 GCA_964419575.1 uncultured Dehalococcoidales bacterium
TCTGCAGTCAGCCTTGACACGTGAAGACGATGCTTTTAATATTGGGATGACTTAGTCAAAATGGAATAAAGAGGGCAAAGATGAAAGTTGGTTTTATCGGTATTGGAGCTATGGGACGACACATGTCCCGGCATGTGCTTGAAGCTGGCTATGAGCTTGTGGTTAACGATATCAGAAAAGAAGCGGCTCAGGAGGTTCTGTCCAAAGGGGCGAGATGGGCGGACACCCCTCAGACGGTAGCTAGGTGTTGTGAGGTGGTCTTGACCTCGCTACCAACACCCAAGGATGTGGAGGACGTGGTCTATGGGGAACAGGGCCTTAAGGCAGGTTGGAAGAAGGGTGACATCTTGGTTGATATGAGCACTAATTCTCCCGCCGTCGTTCGGAAGATAGCCAAAGATGCCCAAGCCAGAGGAGTAGAATTCCTGGATGCTCCGGTGAGTGGTGGCACCACGGGGGCTGAGTCCAGACGGCTGTCGATAATCGTTGGTGGTAAAGTGGAGGTTCTGGAAAAGGTACGCAAGATTCTGGAGGCTATCGGTGATGTGATTGTCCATGTGGGGGATGTAGGGTGTGGCAACATTGCCAAGCTGATCAACAATATGATCGCCTTAGGCTGTAGCCAAATTACATATGAGGGGATGGTGCTGGGGGCTAAAGCAGGCATTGCTGTACAAACGCTACGGGAGGTGATCAAGAACAGTTCGGGGGACAATTGGTGCATCCAGTATCGTCTACCTGAAATATTCGCCGGTAACTTTGAGCCGGGTTTTCGCATCAATCTGGCTCTCAAGGATATTGGGCTAGCCTTAGGGATGGCTAAAGAATACGCTGTTCCCACCCCGATAGGCGCCGCCGTCGAACAGCAACTGCTTGAGGCAAAGGCAGCTGGTTGGGGGGACAAAGGGATACAGTCCGTAATTCTCCTTCTAGAAAGGCTGGCTGGCGTGGAGGTACGTGCTCCGCAACCATAGAATTTCATATTGAAGGCAGGGAAAGGCACAGAGCCACTACCACCGTTAGATACCTTATCAGTAGTATAGTTATTCAGTATTTCTAGAGTCCGTTCATCAATGGGAATGCAGGGTATTACGGGTGTTCTACTTGAGATAAGGAGGTAGTCGTGAAGGTAATCAAGGTAGCCCAGGTAGCAAAAGAGCCACAGGTAAATCCACTATTTACCGGCCCGGTGACCATGCAGCCGCTTGTAGGCACAGAGCTGAGCAGACACTTCCTCATAAGGCAGGTAAACTTCGGCCGGGGGGTAAGGAACAAGTTCCATAGCCACAGCATTGAACAGGTACTCATTGTTACCGAGGGCAAGGGTATCGTGGCTACGGATAAGGAAGAAGTAACCGTCGGCCCCGGGGATGTCATCTTTATTCCGGTGGGGGAGAAACACTGGCATGGGGCGGCCAAAGGCGCTACCTTCTCCCATATCTATGTCATGTCGCCGAACCAGAAGACGATGCAGCTTGAGGATTAGAATTTGCCCTTTAGCTTCTCATAGGTCTCGGAAAGGCGTCTGAGATATGGCATACAATGCGATTCTGGGCCTCACCGAGTGGATGCACAATCCTCTGGAAGAAGAGCATGCCCAGGGCTGATGCCAAAATAGCGGCAAGTAAGG
>CAYQQD010000029.1:0-9489 GCA_964419575.1 uncultured Dehalococcoidales bacterium
GGTTATGACCAGTAAAGTAGCCCTTTCTCCCGCCGCAGCCCCCTTCAGTTATAACACTGTTATAACAGGCTGAAGCCACTAATGGTTGGCTTTAGGCAGAGCAAGTGACATACTATTATAACATTTCAGCCTGGTTCTTTTTAGCTTTGTTATAACACGCTAGGGCTATTAGAATTTGGCATTACGCCAAGGAAGTGTTATAATGATGTCAAAAGGGGTTGACAACCTGAAAAGGTTTAAGTCAGTCCCTTTTTCTTTTCAGGTTGTCGGCTCCACTAAGATAACCAGGGAGCTGAAACACAAATGGATGGGGCCAGAAACCAAAACAGGAAATCTACTCTGACGATAGGCGACCTCGTTAGTCGCTACGAACTCAGCAACATTACTAAGGGCAAGAGCTCAAAAACCATAACCGGTATTCAGACATCCTGCGCTCGTTCAAAACTATTCGATGAGATATGCAATTTATTCAGTTGGAATGAGGAACAGGGTATAATCACTGACCCCCTTGGGCATATAGTTGGGATACCTGTGACAACCATGGACTCTGCCCAACAGGTAAAAATGCTTCCTAAAATTCCCCCCAATTCTGCGAACCCCTTGACAAACACCACCGTTGTGCCCATAATAGAGGGTAGAGATGGCGTTTATCAGAGTAAAGCGACACGGAAACCGTGAATATTACTATCTTGTCGAGGGCAAGCGAGAGGGTAAAAAGGTGAGGCAAAAAGTTATTAAATATCTCGGCACCAAGCCCCCAACAAAAGAGCAAATAGAGACTATGAGGAGGGAACGATGAAAGCAGCACTTTATGCCCGGGTAAGCACAGAGGAACAAGTGGAGGGTTATAGCATCAACGCTCAGAGGCGAGCATTTGAGACGCTGGCTCAATGCAGAGATTGGATAGCCAGCAAGGAATATCTGGAAGAGGGCAGGTCAGCTGGAAGAGGGCAGGTCAGCTAGAACTGAAGATATCAGTAAGCGCCCGGTATTTAAGGAAATGATTGCCGATGCTCTAGCTGGAAAGTTCGATGTCCTAGTCGTCCATAAGCTTGACCGCTTTTCTCGGAATCTACGCGTTACCCTTGAGTACTTCGATAAGCTGTTAAAGGCGGGGGTTAGCTTCCTCTCCATCAACGAGCAGATAGACTTTACTACGCCGTCAGGCAAAGTACATCTCGCTTTATTAGGAGCATTTGCACAATACTACTCGGACAACTTGAGCCAAGAGACCAAGAAGGGCTGGGCAGAGCGAAGAGCGCAAGGGCTTTATTGCGGGCTACTGCCCTTTGGAACAATGAAAGGCGAAGATGGTGTACCCGTGGCTCGTCCTGAGACTCACCCAGGCTTAGTTATGGCGTTTGAGCTAGCAGCGCAAGGGAAATCCGACCGGGAGGTGGCCATGGCACTCAATGCTGCTGGTTACCGAACTGCTGGCAATCAAGGCAATAGACCTTTCTCTAGGGATACTGTGAGAGACATGCTGCAAAACCGCTTCTATTTGGGTGAATTACCTGATGGGAATAATGGCTGGATTAAAGGTAAACACCAGCCCTTTGTTAGTCAAGAGCTTTTCAACATGGCACAAGAGCAAAGAGCACGTAAGCGGCGCTCAAAAAATGGTAGCGTGAGGAATAAAGCGAGAACCTATAGCTTGTCAGGGATACTTTGGTGTGGCATTTGCAAGTCAAAGGTAGGGATTCACCGAGGTCATAATGGTAAACCGAGGGTGTATTGTAGAGGGAGAGCACAGGGTGCTGACTGCAATTGCAAAGCCACTTTCCTTGAAATCTACGAGGCGCAAATTGAGTGGTACATAGAGAACTTCGTCATCCCAGAGGACTATCAGGAGAGGATTCTTGAAGCTCACCGTAAATTGGAGGCAGCTTATGATGACTCAGCCAAGAGGCATGCTACTTTGGAAAATCGTCTAGCCAGAATAAAGGAACTATATGAATGGGGACACAAGCCCAAAGACGAATACTTAGCCGAGTATGATGCCATCCAGCGAGAGCTTAGGGCATTAGCTGCTCCAGACGACAAAAGGAAGACGCTTGATAAACTAGCCCATTTTTTAAGCAATGTGGTTGACGCCTGGAAAGAAGCAGCCCAAGAGCAACGCAATAAGTTGGCCAGTGCATTATTTGAACAAGTATGGATAGAGCACAACAGGGTCGTAGGTATCAAGCCAAGGGAAGAACTAAAGCCTTTCTTCCAGCTATCATACGAGGAGTATCTGAAAAGTAGCACGTGCCAACTGGAATCCCCTCGGGGTCGGATGTGCAATACGCCCTGTAACAATGCCTCGTACTGAAGGTCAAAGAAGGGCTTGAATTCGGGTCTTGGGGTAATTGCCAAGACCCGCTTATCTTTAATCCAGACAATGTCAAACAGCTGGTTGGTTAGACGGTTGCGCTGTTGCTGGTCCGCCTGTTTCCAGGCCAGCGAGGCTAGCCTTTAGGAACAAGGCTAGCCTCGCCTTTCATCGCACCAAAAGGCAGAAGACCACAGTAAAGTCCTTTACGAGTTCCGACCGATACCTATCAAGGCTCGAGAACATCCGATGTCGTTCTTTAAGCACCAGGCCCAGATTTGCTATTGTTGCGGAGGTAGATATGGTCCCCGCCATCCTTACCCCGTTCTTTGGGTCTTTGAGATAATCGACAGGCTCCCACTTGCTTGAGCATAGGGAATTACTACTCTTTTTTCAAGGTTAGTCTGCATGTCGATTTCTCCAATGGTTCGCTTTTACAAACCGATTAACTGGGGAGATGCAAACCTTATCTTATACAATAATTAAACAGAAAGCCACATTGTGACTGACTCCATACAGATTAACCAAACCCCAACTCGTACGATAAGAGCTTTCATAAGGTCAAGAAGTAACATTGTTAATCATCCGAAGATTGACTATACTGAGGTTAAAAAAACAAGTAAGAGTAAAAGACACCAATTGCAATGAACGGCGCACAATTGCTCGTTAAGACAGCCAAAAAAGCTGGCATCGAATTATGCTTCGCTAATGTTGGGACTACCGAATTGCCGATTGTTCTTGCGCTTGATTCTGAATCCGGTATGAGAGCTATTCTCGGGTTATTTGAAGGTGTGTGCACAGGTGCCGCTGACGGTTACGGTAGAATGCGTGGCAAGCCAGCTATGACGCTGCTCCATTTGGGACCCGGCTTAGCAAACGGCATAGCCAACCTTCACAATGCAAGGAGGGCGAAAACTCCATTGGTTAATTTGATAGGTGAACATGCCACGTGGCATCGGGCTGCAGACCCACCTCTCGCTGCGGATATAGAAGCCCTAGCAGGCACTGTGTCTGGATGGCAAAAAACTAACCAATCGCCAGCAGCACTGTCTTGCGACATGGCAGAGGCAATCACTGCCTCCATGTATGGGCAGATAGCGACTCTAATCGTTCCCAACAATTATCAGTGGGAAGAGTGCACCGTTAGTGAGATTGCTACTCCACAGTTTTCGTTTGCTCCTATCGATCGGCGTTCCATTGAAGAAGCTGCTAGAATCATGCAAAGCAGCAAGAAGGCTGGACTCATTATCGGAGGTAGAGCTTTGCGTAAGCGGGGTTTGCACGCTGGTGCGCACATTAAGGCAATGACTCAGTGTGACGTTCTTACCACTACATTTCCTAGCTATATAGAACGTGGCACAGGTTTGCTTGACGTGAAACAGATCCCCTACTTCCCCGAGCCGGCAATAGATATGCTATCCCGTTACGAAACTGTTGTGTTGGCTGGGGCAAAGGAGCCGGTTACCTTTTTCGGCTACTCAGGCATCCCAAGTCGCTTACTCACAGATAAGGCACAGAGAGTTGAGATAGCAACAGATAGGCAAGACGTAGTGGAGGCTCTGGAATACCTAGCAGGCACAGTTGGTGCTACCCTTGACTCGACTATTCCAAGTAACATTCTCACTGAACCCGCTCGTCCTGACATGCCGCAAGGAGACCTCACCGCGGAAAAGGTGTGCTTGACCCTTGCGGCAATCCAACCTGAAAATGCAATCATAGTCGATGAGGGGTTAACTACGTCGCTGACATACTACCCACTTACGGCGGGTTTACCGCCGCATGCTTTTCTTACTGTTGCCGGAGGCTCAATCGGCTACGGCATGCCCTGTGCCATCGGCGCGGCTCTTGCATGTCCGGATCGGCCAGTGATTAACCTACAAGCGGACGGCAGTGCAATGTACACCATACAGGCACTGTGGACGCAGGCCCGGGAAGCATTAGACATCACTACATTGATCTGTTCGAACCGAAGTTACCAAATCCTCAAAGTAGAACTTGCCCACGCAGGCATTACTTCAATTGGATCGAATACGTTATCGCTGATAGAGCTTGACCGGCCTCCTATAGACTGGGTGAAAATCGCTGAAGGGATGGGCGTGCCAGCAGTTGCGGTAAGAACTGCTGAAGAACTAGCAAAAGAGCTACGCAAAGCCCTCGCTGACCCGGGACCACACCTTATAGAATTGACGCTGGCCCAGTCTAGTAACTAGTCAATTCCCCCTAACTGATTAGCAGAATCTCCCGACGATGCGAGTTGACCGACTGTATTAAAAGAGTTAAAGTTTTGTCAAATCCTTACAAATGGAGGCAAAAGGATGAGAAGACTCGAGCATCTTTCTAAACCAATTAAGATTGGTGCGATGCAAGTCAAGAATCGCATCGTTATGGCACCTATGGCAACCAACCTGGCATCTCCGGAAGGCGAGGTAAGCAAGGCTCAAATAGCTTTTCATACTGCCCGGGCGCAGGGTGGGGTGGGCCTGATCATTGTTGAGGATACCACAATCAGCGAATCAGCCAAGTATATCTGGCATACCTTGGGGTTATTTGATGACCGGGTAATCCCAAGCTGGGAAGAGCTGACTACGGCGGTGCATGCCTATGGAGCCAAGATCGCACCTCAATTGATGCATCCATCTTTTAACGCTCGCTCGTCTCTATCTGGAGTTCAGCCCGTAGCCGCATCTCCCATCGCATCTCGTGTATACAAGGAAATCCCTCGTGAACTGACGATAGAAGACATCGCGAAAATAGTTGAACAATTTGGTGAGGCTGCCCGTCGGGCGAAGCAAGCTGGTTGCGACGCTGTGCAGCTACATTGCGCTCATAATCACCACCTCCTGGGGAGCTTCCTTTCACCGCTCTATAACAAGCGAACCGATACCTACGGGGCATCTATCGAAGGACGTCTAAGAATTACCTTGGAGACAATCCAAAACATACGATCGAAGACAGGGCGAGGCTTTCCAATCCTAGTGCGTATCTCCGGCTCGGAGTTTGAGCCAGGAGGTCTGTCTATCGAACAGACTCAGTTTGTGGCTAAGCTTCTAGAAGAAGTCGGTGTAGACGCAATACACGTTTCAGGCGGAACCACCGATAAAATTTGGCTTGTCACGTCTCTTTGGGGTGGTCCCCAGGCTTACAACTCAGCCTTAGCTGAGGCGATAAAAAAGGTCGTCAACATACCAGTCATTTCGGTGGGGGGCATTAACTCACCATGGCTTGCGGAAAGCATTCTAGCCACAGGCAAAGCTGACATCGTGGCCATGGCAAGGGCTCTGATAGCTGACCCTGGGTTTCCTAATAAAGCCTTGGCAGGTAACTGGGAAGATATCAGACCATGCTTGCATGACCTATCCTGTTTGACGGATATTTTGGCGGACAAAAAGATATCTTGCTTGGTTAACCCGGCTGTAGGCACGGAAGAAGAGGTAGAGCTCGCCCCAAGCCCAACCCCCAAGAGAATTCTAGTCGTTGGTGGTGGCCCAGGTGGCATGGAGGCTGCACAGGTAGCCGCCTCTCGAGGTCATCAGGTAACCCTTATGGAAAAGGCGTCTAAGTTAGGTGGGCAGTACCTAATGGCGGCATTTCCACCGACGAAACAGGAGATCACCTTGGGAGTTAAATACCTCGCCAATCAGCTAGAGAAAACAGGTGTCAAGATAGAGCTGAACCATGACGTAACTCCGGAGATGGTAAAGGAATTCAAGCCGGACGCAGTAATAATTGCTACCGGTGGGCTACCATGTATCCCATCGGATTTGCCAGGAACTAACAGAGAAAATGTAGTTACAGCTTGGGAGGTGCTATCGGGGCAGGTATTGGTAAGTGGCGAGGTATTGGTCATCGGGGGAGGCCAGATCGGCTGCGAGACCGCCGATTTCATCGCTCATCCTGTAAATGACATGGCGCCGGGGCAAAACAGGGTTACAATCATTGAGATGCTGGACAATGTGTGCCTGGACGAACTGGGCCCCCAGAGAAGCCTCTTGATCCAGCGTCTACTGGAAAAGGGGGTCATAATCATCACTGGCGCCGAATGCATGGAGGTACTGGAGGACGGTGTGAAATATCGTAAGGATGGTGAAGAGGGAATCCTTCGAGGCTTCAACTCTGTGGTACTAGCCATGGGAACCATCCCCAATGACCAGTTAAGTGAAAAGCTGGAAGGCCATTCCTTTTCGGTCCATGTTATTGGGGATGCCAAGGAACCACGAAAGTCCAAGGATGCGATAGCTGAAGGCTGGGAGATAGGCCATAGCATTTAAGAAGCTCACGGTGGCTAGATCCGCCACCAGCTTCTTCAACCCGGTGGCCAATCTGGCGGGGAAAACCAGGAAATAGAACAACTCTAACCTAAGCGGGTCACTATTTGGCATTCCTCTTAAGTATTGAGCCATCAACAAATACGGTCAAGATGGTCCAACACAATAAGCCCCAACCAGCCACTACTCACGGTTTTAGCTAGTCATAACATATTCAAAATAATTGAGGTAACAAAACGATGAAAAGTGCAACAGGCTCACTTGTTCCCACATGACCTGTTGTCTGCTGTGAAGGTAGCCTAGCCCTCTCCTGCTTCCCACCCTATTAATTCCTTAATAGTCTGGCGTCCACTCGCTGGAGGATAATACCTGAGACTGGCACCGGTTGATGGAGTCGGCTTCTCATTCAGACCCTAAGCTCCGCGAAAGGGTCAAGCCAGGAGGCATGCTACGTAGGGTAAGGGCTAAAGGGAGACAATCGTGCCGAGTTTGAAGGCAAATTTGACAGCAAATACCAGCTTCGCAAGCCAAGTTTTATCTTGTCACCGCGCTGCCTTTTAGACCAAACATCACCCACCGATTGAAATACATGAAGGGGATGCTGATGAGACCGACAAGATATTTGGTCACGATCTGCCCTTGTATCAGCGGCAGTAGTGGCAGCTCTCCATAAAAGGCAATGGTAATGAAAATAAAGGTATCGACTGTGAGCGCCGGGATAGAACTGAACGTATTTCTCATCCAGAGATACCTGCCCCTAGTCCTTCTTTTGAAGAAGTCAAAGAGCAAGGCATCCAGGTTCTCGCTGGCGAAAAACGCAACAAGCGAAGCCGCTGTTATTCTAGGCACTAGACCCATAATGGACTCCCAAGCCTCCTGCCTGGGCCAGGTCGGTGCTGGCTTGGTCACCGTAGCCAGCCAGATAAAGAAGACCATGGCCACTTGGCATATAAAGGCGATAAACACCATACGGTGTGTTTCCCTTCTCCCGAATTTCTCATTGATAATATCGGTGAGGAGATAAGTAACCGAATAAATCAAGACCGCCGCCGGCGCTGTGACCGTGAGCGGACCAAGGTGATACTCTCCAATCTTGGTAGCAATTATCTGGCTCAGGAGCACGAATGTTACATATAGGGCAATTAAAGCATCCGGCCTGTGGTACCTGCGGATGTAGAACGCCCCGAGTAGGGAGAAAGTCGTAATACCCAGTATCCACAGAACAGGGTGGAGCATTTCTTTTCCTTTTCTCTTAGCTAAACTAGCTCCGTCTAAACACCCACCATTTCTATGATTATAGCCTAAAATCTGGCTTCTAGTAAGTGATGACCTCCTACTGCCCGGCTTCCCATTTGAAGCCAGAAGAGGTAAAATCAAGAGGAATCTACAGGAACAAAGATTGAGGTGCTACATGAGCGTGGACAAATACCGGGAGCGAAGATTTGATATTCGGACGGACGAAGCTATCGACACCGCGGTGCTTGAGGCGATACCATTTGCGTACCCTGCCTCAGCAACTGAGGTCGCATATGAGACTGAGGAGTTTACCTCGGTATGCCCCTGGAGCGGTTTACCTGATTTTGCGCGTCTTGTGATTCGCTATACCCCCGATCAGTGGCTAGTGGAACTTAAATCCCTGAAGTATTACCTCACCTCGTACCGAAATGTTGGCATACTCCAAGAGCATGCCGTAAATCGTATTCTCCGCGACCTTGTGAGCCTCATAAAGCCGCGCTCCATGGTGGTGGAAGCCGAATACAAAGAGCGAGGCGGTATCAAAAGCCGGGTGGTAGCCAATTACAGAAAGTAATCGAAGTATAATGGCTAAAATTGAAAGGCGTCTATTCTTGATGTGAGGCGTGCGGTGGTACAACATTCCAGAATGTTGTTTCTGGTGCTTTATCTTCTACTTCTAGCTGATTGGATGGCAAAACCTTAATAAACACGAAAGAAGAGGCGGGTATTCACCAACCTCTTCTTTCATTTGCCTTTCAATTGTCCCTGTTTGAAACAAATTTTTGCTCTAGGGAGCCGGCTACTCTACAGGTGATTACTCGACTGGCACTATCACAGAGAAGCAAGTTGCCCAATTTTTGCCTTTTCCGATGAGTTCGTCGCCCTGCGCCCAGGCTGTCTCATCGGCATAAATTGGCTCTCCGGTCTCTGGGTCCACACCAATCTGCATGATAAGTCCGGCGTGGGCAGCAATGTATACGATGCCATCGCCGTTAACATCAGCAGCAACAAGGTCGACACTGTAGGTGTCAGAAGCTACGCCGCCAAGCTCTTCGTGCTTATAAGAGAACTTGCCCGGCGCGCTTTTTGCCGGTGCTTTGTCGCCCACATACAGGTGGGTTTCCTCCAGCCGCCAATCAGTGCTAGCCTCGTCAATCTGGAAGGTGATGGCGCCATCGGCACCTACGGTAAGGTCACCGACATCCAACGCTGTATCCCGGCCATCGGCTATCAAATCCGTTGTGAAAGGTAAACTAGCCTGAGCCAGGACAGGCGTTACCAAGACCACCATTAAAATGGGTACCACCAGTAAAGCTAGGATTCTTTTCATTATTATCTCCTTCTATAAAATTGTAGTTGATAAACCCAGAAATGGAAATCAATATATTGCTCTTTTTCCTCCTTTCCCTGGCTGGAGGTGTAAGGTATTGAAAAATCCCCCTTTTTGTTTCATAATGAAACACGAAGGCAGCGGAAAACTGGCCAGCCAGTCAGTTTATTTCTAAAGCCTTCACCGGGCGACCTCTCACCAGGTCGCCCCTCTTTTATTTAACTATTATCAGGCAATGCTGTAAATCCCCAAAAGGTCATAGTCAGGTGTGCGCAAAAGTATCAGAGTGAAGTGTAGCACACCTAATCACACGAAATAGCGTTTTGTGCCCTCTACCATGCCCC
>CAYQQD010000030.1:0-8964 GCA_964419575.1 uncultured Dehalococcoidales bacterium
CCGGCTTTCATAGCTTGCATGTCGTCTCCAGACTCTGGTACTAGAATTAGGACAACGATATCTGCTATCCCTCTAATACTTAGTTCAGTTTGCCCAACACCGACGGTTTCTATTATGATAACATCCTTACCAAAAGCGTCTAATAGATTTACTGTAGCCTGGACTGCTTCGGATAGACCACCGTGGCTACCTCTGCTGGCCATACTACGAATAAATACCCCGCTATCCAAGTAGTGCCGCTGCATCCTTATCCTGTCACCTAACACAGCGCCACCGCTAATAGGGCTACTTGGGTCCACGGCTATGATCCCTACAGATAAGCCCTTGCTTCTAATCGTGCTAGTCAGTTTGTCTACTAAGGTGCTCTTGCCCCCGCCCGGGGGACCAGTAATACCTATACGGTAAGCTTTACCTAAGCGTGGGCGGATGATTTCTATTATTTCAGAGAGAGCTGGACTACCATTTTCAACAAGCGAGATTAATTGTGCCAGGGACTTCTTTTCACCAGCAAGCATACTGTTTACTAATTCTGCTATTCTCGAGGTCATCAATCCAAGAATATACTCCTTAGGCTATTCAAAAAATCTTCCCGGTGTTCCTACCCCCACGTACAACTAAGTGTTTGGTCTTTAGATGTAGCTCCTGATGACTTAAACCCTGTTCTATATTTTACTATGTTCCACTTTCTCAGTAAAGATTTCGAATCAAATTGTCTTATATATTACGTAACCAAAGGCCTGTGCTCAATCACATAAAAGTAACCATAGTATTAAGGGACAAAGGAAAGAGCTTGTGTTCAAAGTTGGTTATTCCTCAGCCCACCAAAAGGTTTTGAAGGTGAAGATGGGGCACAAAGTGTTCCCTGGGGATAAATATTCAGCTGGTGACGGGGCTAGACCACTCTTTAGCTTCGAAGCTTAACGCCTAATTCAGGAACCAATAGCAGGGTCTTATAAAGAAGCGCCTAGAAAGTTTTTACTCTAGGCGCTTCTTTAGTTAGGTGAGTTTTATGGTTAGCCTTCCCGAATAAGGCTTCGGGCAATAGTCATTCGCTGCATCTCATCGGTGCCTTCATAGATTCCAGTAATTCTAGCATCCCGGAAATAGCGCTCTAAAGGATAATCCTTGACATAGCCATAGCCCCCGTATATCTGTATGGCTTTAGTAGTAACAAACATGGCTACTTCAGGAGCAAAAACCTTAGCCATAGATGCCTCTTTGATAAAGGGTAAGCCTTTGTCCTCAAGATAGGCAGCCCGATAGACTAGCAGTCGGGCGGCATCAATTTGGGTAGCCATATCGGCCAGCATCCACTGAATTGCCTGGAAGTTAATAATAGGCTGACCAAACTGCTGGCGCTCTTTGGCATAGGCTAAAGCCTTATCAAACGCCCCCTGAGCAATACCCACGGCTTGAGCCGCAATGCTGATTCTACTTGAATCTATTGCCTCCAGGGCTATCCTAAAACCAATCCCTTCGTCACCCAACCGATTTGCCTCAGGGACAAAGCAATCGTCAAATACTAACTCTGCGGTTGAAGAGGCCCTTATGCCTAACTTGTGCTCTAATTTGCCTACAGAAAAACCGGGGGTGCCTTTCTCTACAACGAAGGCAGTAATACCTCGATGTCGCAGCGATTTATCTATGGTAGCGAAAACAAGGGTGATGTCGGCTTCGGCACCATTGGTGATAAATAGTTTAATTCCATTAAGCACATAGCCACCATTTCGCCTGGTAGCGCTAGTCTCTAAAGCGGCGACATCGCTACCGGCATTAGCTTCAGTTAGGGCAAAGCAGGCCAGTTTCTCCCCCTTGGCTATAGGAACGACAAAGCGTTGCCTTTGTTCTTCATTGCCAAATTGATATATAGGTTTCCCGGCAAGCCCCGCAGTGACAAGATAGATGACGCCGGTAGAGGCACAGACACGAGATATCTCCTCGGTAGCGATAGTAAATTGAATTGTACCCCCGCCACTACCACCATATTTTTCAGGGAAGGGGATACCCATCAGCCCAAGTTCAGCCATCCTCTTAATACTCTCGGCAGGGAACCTAGCCTCTTCATCTATTTGGGCGGCGATCGGCTCAAACTCCTTCTCCGCGAACTCTCGCACCATTGTCCTAAGCATCTTCTGCTCTTCAGTTAATGAAAAGTCCATCTTGCCCTTACTAAATTTTTTTATTTAGCTTTGTTCCCTGGTTGTGGTTGTGATGTAAGAGAATCTAGCTTATTACCCCCTTCTGGCGCAATTTGCTAATCCTTTGCTCGCTGTACCCTAGACTTATTAATATTTCATTCGTGTGCTCACCAGCTAAAGATGGTAAACTTCTAACTTTGCCTGGTGTGTCTGATAATTTAATAGCAATACCTACCTGCTTAACCTTGCCTTCAGTAGGATGTTCCACCTCTATAACCATTTTGCGATGAAGTACTTGAGGGTCAGCGAAAACCTCATCCAATGAATAAACTTTGCCTATAGGGACATCTTTTTGACTCAGGAGCTCAAACCACTCATCTCTGGTCTTGGTAAGAAAGAGTTGTTTAAGGTAGGAAGAAATCTCTTTCCATTTTTCGTCTTCTTTTGGGTTGGGAAGATGCCCACGCGTAAGACTGAAGGGTATAAACTCCTCCCTACCTATCTCACGACACAGATTTTCCCATAGCCAAGGCTCCAGGCAGGCAATAGTGATAAATTTCCCGTCCTTGGCCTCGTAGATATTGTAGTGGGGGTAAGCACCACTGAGGTAATGTTCACCTCGCTTAGGTACTACACCACTCCGGAAATAATGGTCTAACACCACCCGGGTGAGGAGTAAGATGACACTGTCAGTCAGCGATATATCTATATACTGCCCCTTGCCTGTTTTACCCCTAGCTATAAGGGCACTAAGAATGCCTACTACGGCGCTCATACCTCCGGCACCATAGTCAGCTATTATGTTTAATGGAATAACGGGCTGCTGGTCAGCTTCACCAATCAGGTTTAGTGCCCCAGCAAAAGAGATGTAATTGATATCATGCCCGGGTAAATCACGGTAGGGGCCGTCTTGCCCATACCCAGTAATTGAGCAGTATACGATTTTGGGGTTTATTTTACTTACCGTCTGATAGTCTATACCTAGGCGTTTAGTCACGCCTGGTCTAAATCCTTCAACAATAACATCTGTCTTCTTGGCTAGTTTATGGAAGATATTGCGACCTTCCTCCGACTTTAAATTAAGCAAGATACTCTTCTTGTTTCGGTTAGTTGCCTGATAGGCAACTTCTCTCTTCCCCGCTTCCCTGGTAGTTTGACGAGCTCCGGCTGTTGGAGGAGGCCCGATTTTAATTATTTCAGCACCTAGGTCACCCAAAATCATAGTGCAAAAGGGTCCCGGACCTTGCCAAGTAATATCTAGTATTCGGAGGCCTTCTAGTGCTAACATAATCTCCCTCCAATAATTAAAATCACTCAGCTTTATTTATCATACGCCTAGCTCAATCTAATTTGATAGACCGATTAATAATCCCTAGAGCTGCGGAGTAAGGAAGGTTGCGTTCAAAAGTTGGTATCAGCATATTACATCTCTGCTCTCTGCCTGTCAAGGAAGTGTTCTTTTTCCAACGAGATTTGAGCCCTTATAGGACTATTTCCTTTCCTCCTTACGAACAAATGGGCTGACTTGACAAGAAATGTTGAAGTGGATAACAATATCAATGACCCCCAGTTTTCTGCCAAAGTGGTTGAGATGATGCTAGATCTAATCAAACAGGCAAGCAATAAGAAAAGGAGATAAAATTATGGCATTCACACGTAGTGAAATCCTTGAACGGTTGAGGAAGAATATTGAGGCGGGTCTTCCGATTATCGGTGCCGGCGCCGGAACTGGTATCAGCGCGAAGTTTGAAGAGGCAGGGGGAGTTGACCTGATTGTGATTTATAACAGCGGACGTTTCCGCATGGCAGGTAGAGGCTCGCTTGCCGGCCTGATGCCCTACGGTGACGCCAACGCTATTGTCATGGAAATGGCTAGTGAAGTGCTGCCCATTGTCAAAGACACCCCGGTTCTTGCCGGAGTGTGTGGCACGGATCCTTTCCGCCAGATGGACGTCTTCCTTAAGCAGGTTAAGGAGATCGGCTTTTCAGGAGTCCAGAACTTTCCAACGGTTGGTTTATGCGATGGTTTGTTCCGGCAAAACCTTGAAGAGACCGGTATGGGATATGGTCTTGAGGTTGACATGATTCGCAAGGCTCATGAACTGGACCTCCTGACCACACCATATGCGTTCAATGTTGAGGAAGCAAAGGCAATGGCTAAAGCCGGTGCGGACGTCATTGTCGCGCATATGGGACTGACTACCAAGGGGGCTATAGGAGCTTCGACTGCACTGTCACTCGAGGAAGCACCAGCGAAGGTTCAGGAAATATGCGACGCGGCAAAATCGGTAAATCCAGACATTATTGCCTTGTGCCACGGGGGGCCAATCTCCATGCCTGAAGATGCTGAATATGTTCTCCACAGGACGGAGGGCGTGCACGGGTTTTATGGCGCATCGAGTATGGAACGCCTGCCGACCGAAGTCGCAATAAGAGAACAAATGCGGAAGTTCAAGTTGATCCGATTCAAGAAATAGCGTTGAAACAGGAGATGGGATAGTCTAGGTATCAGATATTACAGTAACTGGGTGAAAATGTATCACCCCTAATCGCTAAAAAGCCAAATTAGTGAACGGAGTGATAAGTTAGTACTGCCCACCAAAAGCCTTCATTGTATCAAGAAACAGCGACTCTTTAATAGGGCTCCCCGAATATGAAATCAGTTTTGGTATTACCACCCGAACAACTGGTATTCCTATCTCGGGGTGAGTTAAGTTAATTATGATAACATTTGTGTCGTTTGTTAATAATCTATCTAAATATAACTCTACATCTTTTCTTATATCACCTGTGGATTGATTAGGGATTTCTTCAAGAGCAATAACATCCTCTTGTTTTAGGCTATTGTGTGACACCAAGTCATTAGGGTCAAATTCAGCAAAGACTTTTTGCCTAATTTTTTGCTGCTCCAGCTCAGTTAATGCTCTTAGCAAAGCTATCTCCGGATTAAGGTTCGTTCCTGAGCCACCAAAGTAATGACGCTCATTCCCTATCTTGTAGCATATAAAGGCACTAAATGAAGCAATATTAAGGTCAAGATTTTTGTTCTGTATATAGAAAGCAAAGATACCCTCGGGGGGCAGTACCTCAGCCATAAATTTTTGAATATGTCTATTTTTGGTATTTTTGAAGGTGACCATTGGCATGCCCCTTAGATTGCCCAGATTAAAAGCATAGTATAGCGCATCTCTTTCAATTACCTCAGCCATTCCTTGCAATATTGCCTCCTCCAGTGTATTCCCTGCTGAGAGACCGCCAGTATCATTAAATATAAACGATAGATTGTTCTCCGATATATAGGGGTAATAAACCAATGCCGAGGGAATTAGAGCTGGTGATTTAGTTATCAATGAGTAACCCCAACTCCATTCCTGGCAAGCGTTTTGAAGTTCTTGAAAACATCCCCTATTTCTTTCCACGCAGTTTTCACACTTTGGTGGCAAGGTCGGCAAATTAAATTCAGAGGGGTGAACAGCATAGTCCCGCACTTCCTCATAATTTGCCTTAATAACCCTACTGTGAGGAAATTTTTGCCCGCAATATCTCTCTACTGCTTCCATCATCGCGCTTGCCTTCGACTGCTCTACAGTCATCCCCTTACCGAAGCTTTCCTTAGGAGGATTATTCAAGGGGGTAGGCGGGAGTGCCCACTGGCAAGCCTGACGATGACATTTTGCTTTTACCGGGGCTTCATTCAGTCTAAAAATAGGAACACCATCGGTAAATTTAGGATTAACTTGCTCTACTTTAACCACACCAATTCTTTCAAACACCTTCTCCGCGGTTATAATGGTATCGGGTGGTAGAACGGTGTAACTACCAGTTTCAGTGTGAATTATTTTCCCGTCCCTTAATCTTATTTCTAGATTAACCGGTATTTTATTTTCAATTGAAGGTTTCGCCTTAAGCAAATCTTTACTATGCCTCCCTACTATAAAAATAGAACAACGTTAGCTTATTTAAGGATTTTGCCAATGCCAGCAACAAAAATCAACGATACATCAGGTTGGGCAGCAACAAGCTAATCTGAGGGAAGGCAACCAGCAGAGTCATAATCACCGCCTCCGCCGTCAAGAACCAAGTAGCGCCTCTAAAGATTTCCCATAAATCGAGTTCGGGGCACACCACCTTAAGCATATAGCAGTTTACACCCACCGGTGGAGTAATCATACCAATCGTTATCATCTTCACCACCAGCACACCATACCAGATGGTATTAACCCCCAGCTCCTTCATAATCGGTGATAGCAAGGGAATCGTCAGGAACATACAGGAGAACGGGTCAAGAATGCAACCCAAGCCGAGAAGAATAAACATAGTGATGATGACAACTTGGGTAGGCGACACAGTTAGACCAAGGATATAATTGGTCATTGCCCCACTGATACCGCTCACAGAGAGGAAGCCGGAGAAGAAAACAATCCCGCCCATAATAATGAAGATGACGCTGGTGTCTCGGGCAGTCATGAGAAGGGCCTCGCGGAGTTTGGTCCGGTTGAACTTCCTTAACGCCAACCCGATGATGAGCATACCGGCAGCGCCGACAGCGCCGGCTTCAGTTGGGGAAAACATACCGGTATAAATGCCCCCGATAACTAGTATGATCACCGTTAACATTGCCCAAATTCCTCTAAGGGAGCGGAACTTTTCCCTCCAGGTAGCCGTGACTCCGGTGATTGGAGCTAAGCTGGGGTTGATTCTCAGCCTGATAGCTAACATTCCCAAGATAACCGCGGTACTGACTGCACCGGGGAGAAGACCGGCGATAAGAATCTTGTGAATGGGGGCTATGGCGAGGAAGCCATAAATAATGGCAATTACGCTGGGAGGGATTACCGCCGACAGCCCTGCCGTTGCTGCCACTGTGCCTGCCGCCAGGGAGCGGTCGGTCTTGGCCTTGAGCATCTCAGGGAGAGCCATCCTACCAAACACGGCTGTTGCTGCTGTGGGCATGCCGCAGGCAGCCCCAAATGCGGCGTTAGCCATGGTGGTAGCCATCGCCAGCCCGCCTCTAATATTCCCCAGCCAAGCCCGCCCTGCCCTGAAAAGGCCTTCGCCAATCCCGGCGACAAGGGCGAACTCCCCCATGAGGATGAACAGGGGCACCACAGTGAACAAATAATGGGCAGTACCAGAAAAGACTTTACTGGCGAGCAAGGCAAAAGCGCTGTCAAAACCCCTCAGGGCAACATATCCCCAGAAGCCGACGATGAGAAAGGAAAAACCGATGGGGAACTTGAGCACTATCAGTGCCACCAGAACCACCACCATAATAATCCCTATAGTCAATGCGCTCATGTCCTTATCCCCTTAAATCTCCCTTCTTACTACCTGAACCAACTGGACAATGAGGCGCACGGTAGCTATGCCCAAGCCAATGGGCATAGCTATCCGTGACCACCACGTCGTAACTGGTATTGCTCCCAGTAGTGTATCCCCCATCACATATGCCCATATGGTGATTTTTAGGCCCGACCAAGTGAGCAGAAAACAGATGAATATCCCTAGGGAAAGGAGGACACAGAGAATACGACGCTGAGCCCCTGGCGACAGCCGGTCAAACACAATCCCCATTGCCAGGTGCTCCCAGCGGCGCTGGGCAAAGGAAATGGCAAGCATTATCACGAAGACAAAGATCAGGGTAACGTACTCTGTGAAACCCTTTATCGGCCTGCCGACATCACGCGTCACCACCGCCACCACCGTGTATACCATCATAAAGCCAACGACAATTCCTGCGGCTAAGGCTAGCCCATCTTCCGCCTTAGCCAGGTAGTTTGAAAACCTGCCGAATCTTCTCAATATCGTTTTCTTTCCAAACTAAATTTAATAAGAGGGGGCGTGAGGTGCCCTCCCCCACAACCCCCTCTAACCACGCCGTGCTCAGTCTTTACCTATACTCAGCGAGCAACGCCTGGAACGCATCTAGTATCTCTCGTCCGGGGCGACCGGCAGCCTCCTGCTCAGCAACCCAGTCCTCCCACACCGGCTCGCCTGCCAGTTCTACAAACTTTTCCCACTCCTCAGCCGGCCAGTCGATAGTTATGACACCCGCCTCTTCAAAATCTTGATACCCCTCTTCTATCTTCTCGTCGAGGTAGCTAAGACCATACTCTACTCCATCATCGCCAACCTCAAGCATTATCTGCTGAAGGTCAGCCGGTATCTCATTCCAAGCATCCAGGTTGATAGCGGTAGCGAAATGGAACTGATAGACGGGGAACGGGTGAAGGTAATACTTGAAGATAGTATGCAAGCCGGCGTCACGACCGGTAATGGGGGGAGGGAAGCAGCCACAGTCAATAAGATGCTCCGCCGCAGCCACCGGCAGTTCCTCCCACGTAACAGTTACCCCGGTCCACCCCAGCTTATCACCAGCTAAGGCAGAACCACCGTGAACCCGAATCCTCAGCCCTACCAATTCGTCTAATGTGTGCACCTCTTGATGGCACATCATCTCCATCGGCTCCAGACCCCAGACGAACAGGTACTTATGATTTACCGCAGCATACTCTGCCTCTAATCGCGGGTCCTGCTTCAGCAGCGCATGGACGGCACGAGACCATACATGCGTATCAGCTTCAATGGCAGGCAAGGTGGTCACTGTTCCCAGCGGGTATAGCCCGGGAGTATAGACATAGCTTACCTGCCCCACATCAAAGACACGACCTGTTAAGTTCTCGGCCTGAGCGAACAGAGTCCCCAAAGTACCACCGTAGACCCTCTCAAAGGTAACCCTGCCTTCAGTCCGTGCCTCAACCTCATCCAAGTACCATGTCTCGATGTCGCTTAGGATTTGGCCCGGAGGCCAGGGACAATGGTATAG
>CAYQQD010000031.1:0-1759 GCA_964419575.1 uncultured Dehalococcoidales bacterium
TCAGAATAGCACGAAAGGCAAGGGAGCTAGGCATGGACGCGCAATTGGTTGCCTGTTGCTCCATAGAGCGGTGGGATGTTCTTAGAGGGGCATTAGCGCCGGGGCCACATATGTATGTCCTCGTCGAGGGCAAGCGGGTTGATGTCGCTTCGGACCCAGAAACGGAAAGGAAGCATCGTCCAAACAATGAGAGGATGATTCTCTTTCCAGTAAAATTGCCATGGTGAGGCAAACCAGCCTCCAAAAAGGGGTGGGCATGGTGACCAACAAGAAGCATGGTAATTTTCAATGCTATAAATTAACAAAGTGATGCTTTGTTACCTCGGAGAGAGGAAGGTTCCTTTTCTTGTAACCATAGGGTATTGACAAATCGCGAAAACGGGTATATTCTAGACCTCGTAACTTGAAAGGGCCTGAAAACTAAATACAGCATATGGGGGTGATCTGGAGATGAAGAAGAGGGTACTGGTGACTGCTAAGTGATTAGCTGTTGCTGGTACCCTCTTTAATTTGGGCATTGTCGGGGAATTGGTGTGGGGGGACAATGAACTGTTAGCCGTAACTGGGCACGTGGGTGACAGGGAGTCAATAGACAAACCGATTGGAAGGTGTGTCTAAGACGATAACCGAGGCTGTAGTTGGTCTACCAGTGCCGCCCATTATTATGGGCTTCATGGCTATCCTTATCCTCATGGGTTGTTTCGTTGGGCCGATGTCTATGATGTTTCTGACGATGCCCTTCATGATACCCGTGGTCAGGGAGTTGGGATTTGACCCCGTCTGGTTTGGCATCTTGGTGGTGACGACCTGCGAGATTGGTATGGTTACTCCACCTGTGGGTTTGAATTGCTATGGGCTTGGTGATGGCCTTCCCTCAGATTAAGCTAGCATGTATAGTGATAAATTCTCCTCTATAAGAATATGCATGAGAAAGGAGGTGTTTAAAGCACGACAAGACATTTACAATATTGCGAATTTAAGAACCAACAAATGAATCAAAGGGGAAAAGCAAATGAAAAAAATTGATGTCAAAAAAACAGCCATATTAGTATTGCACGCTCAGAACGGTATCGTGAAGCCGGGTAAGTTTGGATATTCCGGGGCACCGGCGCAGGTCAAGAAACATAATCTACTGGCGAAGATACAGAAAGCGCTAGTGGCAAGTAGAGCAGCTGGTGTACAGGTCATCTACGTAAATTGGTGCACGAAACCAGGGTACCCGCGGGTAGGTGAGCCCATGTTTCAATTTCCCCTGCTTATTGATGCCTACAAAGCCGGCGTTGACTGTTCGTACACTAATGAAGGTGGTTATAGTGAAAGCTATAAGAACCCTGATGAAATAAAGCCGGTACTATCAAAGGACTACATAGTTGATAACTGGGGTTGTGATGGTTTCATGTATTCCGACTTAGAATTGATTCTTCGAGCCCGAATGATAACACACGTAGTTGCAGTCGGGGTGGCCACTGATTGGGTGATTAATAGCACGGTGAGACGCGGAGCAGAGATAGGTTTCAACATGATAGTTATCGAGGATTGCTGTCAATCGTTTGCCGAGGACATGCATCAGCACCAAGTAACACGCGTATTGCCTCAGATTGCTACTGCGGTTGTTAAGCTAGACGAGTATCTTGCTGCTTTACCCAAAAAGTAAAACCAAGTGGGTTATGAAATAGCAACACAGTACTGACAGACTTTGCTACTAGAGGTGCAGCAATTTTTCGTTAGCACGATTTGACTTGCTGATTCACCTTGAGGA
>CAYQQD010000031.1:1859-4709 GCA_964419575.1 uncultured Dehalococcoidales bacterium
GGAGATTTGCTAGCGCCAGACTACATTCATAATCAGCTTTAGGTACGCTGCCGGCAGGAAGACGGAATTCTAGAAACATTACCAGGGAGCGTTGCAACTGGACAGTCTATGGTTTGTGGCCGGTTTTAGTACCAAGATACTCAGGATAACCACGACCCTGGTATGTCTATGAGAGCACATGATTACAGGGGAGGAGTAGAATGACTGTTAAGAAGGATGAAAAGCAGTTAACGATATCTCAAATATACGCCAAAGGCAAAGAGAATCTGAGAAAGTGTGGTGCTGACTGGGTCTATCCCGGGGGTAAAAGGGGTCCCGCGGTCAACGCTAACCGTGAGCATCTGGACTCTCTATTCTTTGAGCCCAGGTTCCTAGACCCCGTAGAAGTAGATACCAGCTTCACCTTTCTGGGGATGAATCTCAAAACCCCGGTTTTTTGTTCCGCAATCTCCAGGTTACCACACATGTCTGAAGATGATCTGGCTGGTATTGCCACAGGAGTTAGCCGGGCTGGGTCTCTAATCATGCTTGGTATCGGGGGTTCCGATGAGCTTCAGAAGGCAATTGACACCGGAGCACGGGTTGTCAAGATGGTGAAGCCGTATCGGAGAACCGAGCTAATCTATGAGAAAATCCGTGATGCAAAAGGCCGGGGTTGCGTTGCTGTAGGAATGGACATTGATCACTGCTATGGCCGGTTGCGTGTAGATCAGGTTGATATGATAGAAACATTCAGCCCACAAGATACGGATGAACTAAGAAAACTGATATCCCAGACGAAGCTACCATTCATCATGAAGGGGGTGTTGAGTGTTAGTGATGCCGAAAGAGCTGTTGAGCTAGGAGCTTCAGCGATAGTGGTCAGTAATCACGGTAGCGGCGCATTCGATTACACCGTGCCCTCTTTGATTGCCCTTCCTGATATTGTGGAGAGGGTTGGCGACAAAGTAGCGGTAATGGTTGATACCGGCTTTGAAAACGGTAACGACGTTTTCAAAGGCTTGGCCTTGGGGGCAAAGGGAGTAGGGATTGCCAGCTCAGTGATACTGGCATTCGCTGCAGATGGTGCGCAGGGTGTCGAGCTGCTGATCAACCTGATCACGGCTGAACTCCGTAGGGCCATGGCAGCTACTGGCTGCCAGAGCCTGTCGTCGATTAATAAATCAATCATCCGCCGGGTGTTACCCAGAGGGCAGCCGTCTCAGTATATGTGGCGGTGCTGGACACAGGCTGAGGCAGAATGAGAGGGCAATGTCTAGCGTTATCGACTGGCTGAAATCTCAGTTACTAAATTGACCTATAAATATAAAATGATTTATAATTTAACTAGATAGGGACGGGCTGAATCAGAGGCAGACGAAGTTGCATGAGTCTTGTGGCGTTTTTGGTGTTTATGCCCCTAATGAGGATGTAGCTCGGCTTACCTTTTTCGCTTTATTTGCTCTTCAGCATCGTGGTCAGGAGAGCGCTGGCATTGCTACCACTGATGGCGAGAGGCTTTGCGTTTATGCCAAGATGGGGCTGGTATCCCAGGTATTTAACGAGGATTCGTTAAGTCAGCTCACCGGGGATATTGCCATCGGTCATAACCGCTACTCCACTAGAGGTTCCAGCCGGCCAGCGAATGCCCAGCCTATCGTAGTCGGCGAAGGCTCAAGTACCCTCGCCATAGCCCATAATGGTAATATCATTAACGCTGAGCACCTTTATGCCGAACTCTGCGACCAGGGCTATACCTTTAAAACGACCACCGATACCGAGGTTATTGCTAACCTCATCCTTTCTTCCCCCGAGAAAGAGTGGGTGGACAGGATAAGGTATGCCATGCACCGCCTTCAGGGGGCATATTCGCTAACAATTATGACTAATCACACTTTGTTTGCTGTTCGTGACCCCCTTGGTGTCCGCCCCTTGTGTCTGGGGACTATCAATAGCGGCTGGGTTGTAGCCTCAGAGACCTGTGCCCTTGACCATATTGGAGCCAGCTTTGTTAGAGAGATTGAGCCGGGCGAGGTAGTTTCTATTAATGAAAACGGGGTTAATAGCTATCGGGAGAAGGTAGGCAGAAGGGCAATTTGTATTTTTGAGTATATCTATTTTGCTCGCCCCGATAGCGTGATTAATGGGCGGCTACTCTATCCGGCAAGACAGGCAATGGGGGCCGGTTTAGCTGAAGAACACCCGGTAGATGCTGATTTGGTTATGGGCGTGCCTGATTCAGCTACCGCGGCTGGTGTTGGTTATGCCTTGAAGTCAGGTATACCTTTGGGTGAGGGGTTAATTAAGAACCGTTATGTCGGGCGTACCTTTATTGAGCCTGACCAGCGAATCAGGGACCTCGGGGTTAAACTAAAATTTAACCCCCTGCCCCAGATGCTGGATGGTAAGCGGGTGGTGGTAATCGATGATAGCATTGTTCGCGGGACCACTACTCCTCAAGTAGTACGGTTGCTAAAGAAGACCGGGGCTAAAGAGGTGCATATGCGTATCTGTGCTCCACCCATCCGTTACCCCTGTTTCTTCGGTGTGGATATGGCTACCTACCGGGAGTTGATTGCCGCTCACAAAACTATACCTGAGGTTAGAGACTTTATCGGTGCCGATTCATTGGGTTATTTAAGCATTAATGGGCTGATTAAAGCTGTGGCTTTGCCTAAAGATATTTTTTGTATGGCTTGTTTCACCGGTGACTACCCCATACCGGTTCAGCTTGAAATGGATAAGCTGGCGCTGGAGGCTATGTCAGCTGGTCAGCAACCCCCTTCGATATAAAGCAGCTAAGTTAAAATATTCAGCTATTGGTTACAATTAAGATTGCTTATCAGGGGAAGTTTGAAGGGGCGAAGCCCC
>CAYQQD010000031.1:4809-8389 GCA_964419575.1 uncultured Dehalococcoidales bacterium
AAAGGGGTGAGGTTGACAAAGCAAACCTATGCCGCTGCTGGCGTTAATATTGATGTTGGTGCTAAAGCCAAAGAGCTAATTGGTAAGCATGCCCATACCACCTATCGCCCTGAGGTGTTGAGCGGTGTTGGCTTCTTTGGTGGGCTTTTTGAATTTAAAGGGTTTAAGCAGCCAGTCCTGGTGTCTAGTGTTGATGGTGTTGGCACCAAGCTGAAGATTGCTACCGCTTTAGCCAGACACAATACTGTTGGTATTGATATAGTTAATCACTGCGTTAATGACATACTCACCTGCGGCGCTGAGCCACTCTTTTTTTTGGACTACATTGCTATGGGCAGGCTGATGCCAGAACAGGTAGAGGCTATTGCTCAGGGTCTGGCCCAGGCTTGTCGCCAGGTTGGCTGTGCTCTTATCGGCGGTGAAACGGCAGAGATGCCCGGACTATATGCTGGGGAGGACTATGACCTGGTAGGTTTTATCATTGGTGTGGTGGAGAAGGAGAAGATTATCATGGGGAGGAGGATTGTGGTTGGTGATGCCATTATTGGCTTACCTTCAAGCGGACTTCATACCAACGGTTATTCCCTGGTGCGTAAGATTTTTGGTGAAACCAAGCAGGCGTTGGACAAGTATTACCCTGAGCTTGGTCGTACCCTGGGTGATGAGCTTCTGGAGCCACACCGCTGCTATTATCACCAGTTAAAGCCACTGCTGCCCGTGATTAAGGGCATGGCTCATATTACCGGGGGTGGGTTGATTGATAATGTGCCCCGGGTTTTACCTCAGGGAGTGGCGGCAAAGTTTCACCGCCGCTCTTGGACTATACCCCCCATTTTCCAGCTTATCCAGCAGCAAGGCAACGTGGCTCGAAACGAGATGTACCGCGTCTTTAATATGGGCATCGGAATGGTGGTTATCTGCTCGCCTGCCAATGTTGCTCAAATTACCTCAGCTCTGCCCGAGGCAGAAGTTATCGGTGAGGTAGTGGAGCAGAAGGGGGAGGCGAGGGTAGTTATTAAGTAGCTATGAGGTTGTTTGAAAGGGCAAAATTCCTAAGGTTAATTTGCTCCTTCTTTCTTGCCTAATTCTCTTTCTCACAGGGAGTTAGTGATAAAGGAGAGTTAAAGAGGGGCAAAGCCCTTTTTAAGGAGCAATTGATAAAGAGAGTTAAAGAGAGGCGGAGCCTCTCTTACAAATTCGTTTCCCTCTCCTTTGAAGGAGAGGGGGATACAGGGGGTGAGGTAGAAATAGATAAACGGAGGTATTAATGCGAGCTATTATCAGTGTCTCTGATAAGTCAGGGGTAACCGATTTTGCTAAGGGCTTAAGTCAACTGGGGTTTGAGATATTCTCTACCGGTGGCACTAAAAAGGCGCTGGCACAGGCTGGGGTGCCGGTTAAAAGTGTCTCGGAGATTACCGGTTTCCCTGAGATTCTTGATGGCAGAGTAAAGACCCTCCATCCAGCGGTTCATGGTGGCATCCTGGCTAAGCGTGCCCTACCTGCCCATATGGAGGAATTGGCTAAGAATAAGATTGAGATTATCGACCTGGTGGCGGTCAACCTCTACCCCTTTGTCCAGACAGTAGCCAAAGAGAATGTCACCCTTGATGAGGCACTGGAAAATATTGATATTGGCGGGCCGACCCTGATTCGGGCAGCAGCCAAGAACTTCCCCAGCGTCATCGTGGTAGTTGACCCGGCTGACTACCAGCCAGTCCTGGAGAAATTAAAGGGAGGAGGTATAGACCTGGCCGAGCGCAAACGGCTGGCTCAAAAGGCTTTCCAGCATGTAGCTATTTATGATACTGCCATTGCCCAATATTTGGGGCAGGGTATGGAGGGTTTCCCTGAGGAAATGACCATAGCCCTGAAAAAGCGTTACGGGCTGCGTTATGGCGAGAACCCCCATCAACAAGCTGCCTTCTATGCCGAGCCGGTGGTGAGGGCAAGACCGGACACCGGTATCACCTGGGCAAAACAGCTATGGGGTAAGGAGCTCTCATTTAATAATATCCTAGATGCTGATGCTGCCTGGGGGGTGGTAACTGACTTTTCCGCCCCCACAGTAGCCATTGTTAAGCACACCAACCCCTGTGGTCTGGCCAGTCATGAGGATATTGCCGAGGCTTATCGGCGGGCTTTGAGCGGTGACCCGGTGGCTGCCTTTGGTGGTATTGTCGCTTGCAATAGAGCCATCGACCTAGCTGCCGCTAAGGAAATTAGTAACACCTTTTATGAGATACTCATTGCCCCTGAGTATAAAACTGAAGCCCTGAAATTATTAAAGCGTAGGAAGAATTTACGCATTCTGGCTGCCGAGCTACCGCCTGATTATGGCAAGGCCGGTGGTGGCTACCTTGACTTCCGTCGGGTGAAGGGCGGATTACTGGTCCAGACCTCAGATTCCTTGCCCGAGGGCAGCGTCAGTTTGAGGACGGTGACCAAACGCAAGCCAACTCAAGCTGAGATAGAAGACCTGCTCTTTGCCTGGCGTGCGGTTAAGCATGTCAAGTCAAATGCTATTGTCTTGGTCAAGGATAAGACGCTTTTGGGGATGGGGGCGGGGCAGCCCAGTAGGATTGTCAGCGCTCAGATTGCTAAGGAGAAGGCTGGGGAGAAGACAAGGGGCAGTGTTCTAGCTTCGGATGCTATGTTCCCATTCCCTGATGTGGTAGAAGCGGCGGCTGCTGGTGGGGTAACGGCTATTATCCAGCCCGGTGGCTCGCTAAGAGACGAAGACTCAATTAAGGCGGCTGATAAGCACCATATAGCTATGGTTTTTACCGGTGTCAGGCATTTTAAGCATTAAACAAAAACGGGGAAGGTTGAAGGGGCGAAGCCCCTTTATAATCTATACTTCCCCCTCATGCAAGGAATTACATATCCATATCATGGAGAGGGGGATACAGGGGGTGAGGTTGAAAAAAGATGGCTAAAGCGGTTTTAGTTGTGGATATGCTCCGGGGTTTCCTGGAGGAAGGTTATCCCCTGTATTGTGGAGACCGAGCCCGACGCATCATCCCCAATGTCCAGGCTCTTCTGGAGCAGGAGCTGGCTCAGGGCTCCAAAATATTCTTCCTCTGTGATTCTCATACCCCTGATGACCCCGAGTTTAAAACGCTGCCTCCCCATTGCCTTGAAGGCACCACTGAGGCAGAGGTCATTCCTGAGTTAGCTGGGTATAAGGGTGAGGTAATACCCAAGCGGCATTTCAGCGGCTTTTTTGACACCCGGCTTGAAGAGAAATTAAGCCGATTGAAACCAGAGGAGCTAATTGTTTGTGGTGTTTGTACCGACATTTGTGTGCTATACACCGTAGCTGATGCCAGGAATCGCGATTATGAAGTGGGGGTGCCGGTTGACTGCGTTGCCTCCTTCAGTGACAGGACACACCGGTTTGCCTTGAATCATATGGAGAAGACGCTGGGGGCAAGGCTAATCAGGTTTAGGGCTAGCCAGATTAAGCCACCTGAATTTGAACCCTCTGAGGCAATCCTTTCCGGGGAGACGGCTGACGTCTACTTTGCCCGCACTGTAGACATATTGCGTCATGAGGGGCTTAACCCGGTAGCTACTC
>CAYQQD010000032.1:0-8353 GCA_964419575.1 uncultured Dehalococcoidales bacterium
GATGCAAGGGGACCCGAGATTTATCCCCTGAGGAAATGGAGAGGTTTCGCTTTATTGAGGGAGCATTTCGGGACTGCTGTCTCAAATGGGGTTATGAAGAGGTCAAGACCCCAACCCTCGAGTATCTTCACCTTTTTACCTCGACCGGGACACTCACACCGAGTATGCTGGGTAGGGTATATTCCTTCCTTGACTGGGATGGCTGGAGTGGGGAAAGGGTGGTGTTGAGACCTGATGGCACTATTCCCGTGGCTAGGCTTTATATTGATAGTATGCAAGACAAGGGACTGGCTAAGCTCTTTTACATAACCAATATCTTTATATTTGAACAGACGGGGAAGGAGACGAGGGAAAGATGGCAAGGTGGAGCCGAGCTTATCGGGGTGAGCTCTCCCCTAGCTGATATAGAATTAGTAGTTCTGGCGTTAGAGGTTTTGAAAAGGGTCGGACTTGAGGGCGTAGAGTTAAAGCTATCCCATGTTGGCTTGATACGGGGCTTACTCCTTGAGTCCGGGCTGAGTCCTGAAGAACAAGCCAAGATATGTGACCAAATTCTGGACGGGGATGTAAAGGTGCTGGCTAGACTAAAGCCGAAGAAACCTGAGCTGGATGAGGCTTTGTCCCTATTGTTAGACTTGAAGGGGAAATCGGCTGGGTTTCTAAGAAGCTTTAAGGTGCTATTTACCCCGAATTTGCCTGAGCTTGTGCCTCCCCTTGACAATTTCATAACTATTGTGGACATTCTTGAGGCTCTGGGTTATAACTACCAGATTGACCTAACTTCAGGGAGGGGCTTTGAGTACTATACTGGGGTCATTTTTCAGCTCTTTATCGGTAAGGAGAAGATAGGCGGTGGGGGTAGATATGACGCTCTTATTCCATTGATGGGTGGCAGAGAAGTTCCGGCTTCAGGTTTCGCCCTTTACTTTGACCCGTTGATGAACCTGGTAAAGCCGACGACTTTGACTAAATCCCTGGCTCAAAGAGTCTTGATTAAGGTTGGACCAGAAGCGATAAGACAGGGCTTCAATATAGCCAGTCGTCTCCGTGAAGCTGGGTATGTAGCTGAATTTAAGCTGGAGGCTAAGGAGCCAGCTAGTCTGAGGTGGGTACTTGATGTTCGGAGTAAAGCCCCGTCGTTTATTTTAACCGACCAGGTTAGCCCAAAAAGGTTTGAGCTTAGAACTGCTAACGAGGTTTTGGCATTACTAAGTCGCTGAAGAAATAGTGACATTTTTAAGGTAGATTGAAGGGGCGGAGCCCCTCTCAAAAAGGAGATGCTAAAAGGAGAGTTAAAGAGAGGCGAAGCCTCTCTTATATAACTATGTCTCCCTCTTCTTTGGAGGAGAGGGAGACTAAAAGGGGAGTTAGAGGGGCTCCGCCCCTCCAAAACCTACACTTCCCCCTCCCTTATGAAGGGAGGGGGATAAAGGGGGTGGGTTGATAAAAAATCTGATAAAGATAGCTCTGCCTAAAGGTCGCCTTTTAGCTGAAACCGCCACTTTGCTCCAAAAAGCAGGCTGGGGACTAAGCGGATACCACGAAAAAGCTCGCTTTTATCGCCTTAAATCTAAAAGGTTTCCTAACCTCTTAGCCAAGGTATTCCATGAGAAAGACGTTCCAATTCAGGTAGCCATAGGGAACTACGATTTAGGCATCTGTGGGCTGGATTGGATTGAAGAGCTTTTGGTTAAATACCCCAGCAGTGCTCTGGTTAAAGTAAGAAACCTAGGCTACGGAGAGGGTGCTTTATATATGGTTGTCAGCCGGTCTGAGGGGGTATCTACGGTGGAAGAAGTGCGAGCCAGGGAGAGCATGGTGCGGATTGCTAGTGAGTATCCTAACGTGGCTGAGTCCTTTGCCCTAGACCTTCGGCTGAGGCGGTTTAGTATCTTTCCCCTATGGGGAGGGGCTGAGGTTTACCCCCCGGAGAATACTGAGCTGGCATTAATCCCGGGGAGGGTGGGGGAGAAGTCTTTTGATTATGACCTCGTGCCAATAACCAAAGTCCTTAGTTTTAGTGCCTTTCTTATAGCCAATAAGGCTAGCTGGGAAACAAAAGAGATGAGCGAGGTGCTGGCTTCCATCGAAGACAAATTACCTGTTAGTAAGAAGCCCTCTTTAGCCGAGGCGTCTGGAGCGCCGCAAATAGCTGGTCGGTCTATACAGGCGGCTGAAAATCTAGTCGGACTAGCTTTGCCTGATGGGCATCAACAATTGCCTACTCTTCGTCTGCTGAATAAAGCCGGTATTCAGATTGACGATTACCCATCACCAAGAGGCAATCGCCGACCAACTTCTAACTTGGACGGCGTGGTGATTAAGGTGATTAGGCCTCAGGATATGCCATTACAGGTAGCTAACGGGAATTTCGACTTGGCTATTACCGGCAAAGATTGGCTTTTAGACCATCTTTATCGGTTTCCATCAAGTCCGGTAGTAGAGCTTCTAGACCTCAAGTTTGGCAGGGTGAAAATAGTGGCGGTAATAAGCCAGGACTTGTCTGTGTCCGATATCTATAGTTTGAGGCAGTTTGGTGCTGAGCGACACCAGCCACTCAGGGTAGCTTCAGAGTATGTAAATATAGCTGATAAATATGCTAGAGAGAATCACCTTGGGATGTATCGGGTAGTTCCTACTTGGGGAGCCAGCGAGGCGTTTTTACCTGAGGACGCCGATTTATTAATTGAGAATACGAAGACGGGGCGAACTCTGGCCAGGCACAACCTCAAGATTATTGATACCCTTTTTGAGTCTACAGCTTGTCTGATTGGCAATGCCAATAGGGTATCCAGCTCTAGCCAGAGAGAAAGGATAAAGTCCCTCACCGAAACCCTGCGAGTGGCAGCGGAGGATGTCTAAGTTGAAGATTATCAAAGGTCTTAAGTTGGCGAAGTCAGCATTATCACGTCAAGCTACGGCTGAGCTTTATCCGGTTTCACCAGCTCTTAGGCAGAGGCTGACTGAACTGTTTGGCACTGAAGACCCTGAGCCGGCGGTTAGGCAAATTATTAACCAGGTGCGTAATAGAGGGGATCAAGCCCTCCTTGATTTTACTTTGAGCATTGATGGCGTAAGGCTTACCTTGTTAGAGATAAGTAGAGAGCAGATAACTAAAGCTTACCGGGGAGTTGATGAGGGACTTGTATCAGCTCTTAAGCTGGCAGCCGAGCGAATCCGCTCCTTTCACACTATACAGAAGGATAATCTTTGTCGGCAGTTTACTGAGCTGGGTCTAGGCCAGCTAATCCGACCGCTGGAGCGTGTCGGAGTTTATGCCCCGGGTGGCACTGCCAGTTACCCCTCCACGGTGTTGATGACGGCAATACCGGCTAAAGTCGCCGGGGTTAAGGAGGTTATTTTAGCCACACCACCACGCCCCAACGGCGTAGTTCCGTCTATGTTAATAGCTGCTGATATTGCTGAGGTTGACCGCATTTTTGGTGTCGGCGGTGCCCAGGCAATTGCTGCCTTAGCCTTTGGCACCGAGTCCGTCCCTAAAGTGGATAAAATTTGTGGACCGGGCAATATCTTCGTCGTTTTGGCTAAGAAATTAGTTTACGGGGTAGTTGATATTGATGGGCTTCAGGGAGCGAGTGAGGTGTTAATTATCGCTGACGAAACAGCTAACCCTGAATACTGTGCTGCCGACCTTTTAGCCCAGGCTGAGCATGACCCTTTAGCCTCGGCTATTTTGATAACTACCTCACCGAGGTTAGCTGATGAAGTCAACCGGGAGGTCGAGCAACAACTTGAGGGTTTGCTCCGTAAAGATATTGCCGCCGAATCTTTAGAGAATAGAGGTAAGATAGTAATAGTGGCCAGTATAGACGAGGCTATAGAATTAGCCAATCTCTATGCCCCGGAACACCTTTGCCTGATGGTAGACAAAGCCACTAGTTATATTGACAGGATTGCTAATGCCGGGTGCATCTTTGTTGGTGAGAAATCAACCGTGGTTCTGGGTGATTATGTGGCTGGACCGAGCCATGTTTTGCCTACGGGAGGGACTGCCCGATATAGCTCACCGCTTAATATAACCGATTTTATTAAGTTTACCAATCTGGTTAACTTGGATGAGGTTAGTTTAAGACAACTAGCTCCGGTAGCATCAATAATTGCCCGGGCTGAGGGGTTCGAGGCTCATGCCCGGGCAGTGGAAAAGCGGCTGCAGGGAGGTCTTTAAGGATGACTCGGCGGGTATCTGGTATATTGACCAAGGATGAGCTGAAAAGATACCAGAGGCAGATAACTATATTCGGTGAAGAAGGGCAGGGGAAGCTCAAAAAGGCGAAGGTGTTTATCGCCGGTGCTGGAGGTCTCGGTTGTTCTATAGCCATGTATCTTACAGTTGCCGGGATTGGAAAGCTGAGGATAGTTGATAATGATATTGTCGCTCTGGAGAATCTGAACCGGCAGATACTACACTGGGACAGTGATATCGGCAAGAAAAAGTCAGAATCAGCCAAAGGAAAGCTCAGGAAAATGAATCCCGATGTTGACGTGGAGGTTATATCAGAAACGATAAATAAGGGTAATATTGATGGACTGGTTGGTGATTTTGATATGATTGTAGATGCCATGGATAACTTTGCTGCCAGGTATGTGCTAAACAAAGCCGCATTAAGAAAGAAAATCCCGTTCTTTCACGGTGCCGTTGATGGGTTTTATGGGCAAGTGACCACGATTATCCCCGGCAGGACGGCTTGCTTAAGGTGTATATTTCCTGAGCCCCCACCAATAACAGTCCCCCCCGTGGTCGGGGTGACCCCCGGTCTCATAGGTTGTATTCAAGCCACTGAGATTATAAAATATACCCTTGGCATTGGAAGCCTCTTGGAGAACAGGCTCTTGATGTGGGACGGGTTGAATGGTAAGATAGATGAGCTTCCATTGGAAAGAAATCCAAGGTGTGAAGATTGTGGTCAAGGGGTTGGCTAGATTATGAAGGTAAAAGTGAGGTTCTTTGCTACCTTTAGAGAGTTATTTGGTGCCGAGAAAGAAGTTGAGCTGAAGAGCGGGTCTACTATCCGAGACCTGTTAAATCTTTTGTGCGATTCACGCCGCCGTCGTCGGGAGATATTTGACCGTTCTGGTAGGCTCCAACCCTATGTCAAGATATTAAAGAATGGGCGGAGTATCCAGTCTTTAGAAGAGACTCGTATTGAACTTGAGGGGAGGCATATTCAGTTTTCGGGCGGGATTCATACTGAACTCGAGGATGGGGATGTGGTGGCAATATTCCCCCCTGTGGGTGGGGGTTAGTGACTGAAACTTCAGCCCAATATATAAGCTAGAGATACACTCAACAACCTGGGATTCATCCAGGCTTAAATTTATTTTAATCTAAAGGAGGTGCCCTAATGATAAAAGGGTTTGCCGGTGAAAACCTAAGAGTAAATCTATCAACCGGGGAGATTAAGAAAGAGAAGATTAATGAGAAGTGGGCAAGGCTCTTCATTGGTGGCAGGGGCTACGGTAGCAAAATAATCTATGATGAGGTGGACCCCACAATTGATTCCCTTGCTCCGGGGAACAAGGTAATTATTGCCACTGGACCGACCGGTGGCTCTAATGCTCCGGCATCAGGAAGAACCATGGTAATAACCAAAGGCGCTGAGACTGGTGCTATTGCCTGCTCCAATGTCGGTGGCTTCTTTGGTCCAGAACTTAAGCGGGCAGGTTATGATATGGTTATTATCGAGGGCAAGGCGGAGAAGCCGGTATACCTCTGGATTAAAGACGGCAATATTGAAGTCAGAGATGCTCGGAAACTGTGGGGGAAAAAGACGATCGATGTTGAACAGGGAATGAGGCAGGAGACGGACCCGAAAGCCGAGGTCATGAATATTGGTCTGGCGGGAGTCAAGCTGTCCCGAATTGCTTGCGTTATGTTTGACGCCTATCGGGCAGCGGGGAGGAGTGGGGTGGGGACGGTTCTGGGTAGCAAGAACTTCCTCGGGATAGCGGTAAAGGGGACCAAAAAGGTTGAGGCTTTTGACCCGGTAGAAACCAAGGAGGCGGTGGCTCAAGCGCGTGAGCTACTAAGAAAGAGTAAGATAACCCGTAAAAATCTGCCGAAATATGGCACGGCAATCATGGTTAACATTATAAATGAGCGTGGTGGTTATCCGGTCAGGAATGCCCAGGATGCCTATGATGCCGATGCTGGTGTTACCGGCGGAGAGGAAATAGCTGACAAGATTCTGATAAAGAAGTGGCCTTGCGCTGCCTGTCCTATTGCCTGTGGCAGAGTCACTGAGATACGGGAGGGAAAATACAAGGGGCAATACGGGCAGGGTCCGGAATATGAGACCACCTGGGCGCTGGGCTTAATGTGTGGCGTCCATGACCTGAATGCCATTACCTATGCCCACTATCTGTGTGATGAATATGGGCTTGATGGGATTTCGGCAGGTGTTACCATTGCCTGCGCCATGGAGCTCTATGAGAAGGGATTTATACCAAAGAAGGAAGCACCATTCCCGATGAATTTTGGTGGTGGTGATACTTTAGTTAAAATGGTGCAAATAATGGGCGAAAGAAAGGGTATCGTCGGCAATTTGCTGGCTGAAGGCTCATATCGGCTGGCTGAGCATTATGGTCATCCTGAGCTATCAATGAGTTCCAAGAGGCTGGAAATGCCAGCATATGACCCGAGGGCAATGAAGGGCATCGGGCTTAACTATGCCACCTCAAACCGGGGTGCCTGTCACGTCAGAGGTTACACAATCAGCCAGGAGGTTATAGAGTCGCCATATTTAGTGGATAGACTAGTCTATGTTGGCAAGGCGGAGCTGACCAAGTACATGCAGGACTTCACTGCGGTTATTGATTCGTCAGGGATGTGTCTATTTACCGTTTTTGGTCTGGAATATATTCGTGCTTACGGTTCAATACTAAGGGCGGTAACCGGGTTACCATATTCTGATGATGAACTTATGAAAGCTGGTGAGCGGATATATAACCTGGAGAGGCTTTTCAACCTGAAGGCAGGACTTACTAAGAAGGATGACACTCTGCCCCCGAGACTGCTTAAGGAGCCAATACCATCCGGACCGTCTAAGGGTGAGGTGTGTGAGCTTGACCGAATGCTCCCCCAGTATTACAAATTGAGGGGTTGGGACAAAGAAGGGGTGCCAACCAAGGAGACACTGAAAGAGCTTGGGTTAAAAATGTAGCTTCGGGGAGGGGAATGACTAAAGGGGCAGGAATAGAGAAATTTATACGGTCTGATTTGATTGCCTTCAGGGGTTATGCTGCCAGCACCTTCCCCGAGACATTAGAGGGGAAGGTTGAAGTCCCGGTAGAAAGTATTATCAAGCTGGATGCCAACGAGAACCCCTATGGCTGTTCGCCCCGGGTAAACCAGGCTCTGGCGGCTTATCCCTATTTAAATATCTACCCCGATGCCGGGCAAACGGAACTCAGGAGGCTGGTGCAAGAATATACCGGCGTTGGCGCTGAACATATCGTGGCTAGTAGCGGTGGCGACCAAATCATAGAGCTTGTTTTGCGTTTATTTGTTGAACCGGAGGACGAGATAATAAATTGTGTTCCTACCTTTGCCATGTTTCATTTCTATGCCGCAATGAGCAATGGTAAGCTGGTTGAGGTGCCCAGAGACGAAAATTTCGCTGTCAATGTGACCGCAGTCAAGGCAGCCATAAATAAAAAGACCAAGATAATAATTTTGGCTAACCCGAATAACCCAACCGGAACGATTACACCACAGCTAGACATTCTAGAAATATTGGATACCGGGCTGCCAGTGCTGGTTGATGAAGCCTACTATGAATTTAGTCGAGAAACGGTGGTTCCACTGGTTAGGCAGTATAAAAATTTGATGGTGTTGCGAAGCTTCAGCAAATGGGCAGGGCTGGCTGGTCTGAGGATTGGTTATGGTATTTTCCCGCCTGAAATTGCCGATTACCTGTTGAAAATCAAGCCCCCGTATAATGTAAACGCCGCCGCTTTAGTCGCTGTTCGAGAATCACTCAAGGACGTCGATTATTTGATGGACAGGGTAAAGGCTATAATTGATGAGAGGGAGCGGCTTTTTACTGAGTTAAGGAAGTTGAGATTGTTAAAGCCCTTCCCATCACGGGCTAACTTTATTCTCTGCTCGGTTCTAAATGGCAAGGCGAGCCAGCTACAGCAAAAATTGCGGAATAAAGGCATACTGGTTCGCTACTTTGATGAGCCGTTGCTGAGAAATTCCATCCGCATTAGTGTTGGCAAACCAGAGAATACCAATGCCTTAATTAAGGCACTGAAAGAGATTGGTTGTTAACCTTACCCCCTTATTCCCCCTCATGCAAGAGACTTCATCTACCTCTTTCGGAGAGGGGGA
>CAYQQD010000033.1:0-8351 GCA_964419575.1 uncultured Dehalococcoidales bacterium
TCCCAGCCCGAGCCGCCAAAGGTCTTGTCCCACTCCCTATTCCCTTCAGAATCGGTCTTTATCAACCATACATCACCAGCACCAGCTCCGTAAGAGGTCGTTCTTCCAGCTATGATGTACCCACCATCAGTGGTCTGCTGAACACAATGACCAACGTCCCAGCCCGAGCCGCCAAAGGTCTTGTCCCACTCCCTATTCCCTTCAGAATCGGCCTTTATCAACCATACATTAGTACGAGGGTCACCCATGTAGTAGCCTGTCCACCCGGTTACAATATAGCCACCGTCAGAGGTTTGCTCAACACAATAAGCTCCATCCCAGTCTGAGCCGCCAAAGGTTTTATTCCACTGCTCGTTTCCCTCGAAATCGGTTTTTATCAGCCACACGTCATCAACGTCGGCATTATAAGAACGGGTATACCCGGATATGATATAGCCACCGTCAGAGGTTTGCTCAACACAATAAGCTCCATCCCAGTCTGAGCCGCCAAAGGTCTTGTCCCATTCCTTATTCCCCTTAGAATCAGTCTTCACCAACCATATGTCATCACCCCCGGCACCGTAAGAGCGGGTATATCCAGCTATGATATAACCACTGTCAGTGGTTTGGTGAACAGAAAAACCAATATCCCACTCCGGCCCGCCAAAGGTCTTGTCCCACTGCTCCTCCGCTTGCTTAGTAACTAAAATACGAGGTAAAAGAAGAACCAAGGCTACGACCAGTGCTGACAGCGATCCAATGAGAAGCTTCCTTCTATTGAACCTAATCATTCTCGTCACCTTCCCCTTCTCTGGGGAAGCTTTGGATAAATCCAGCGGCAGAAAGGCTATGTTGTTTCACTTCAATGATACCACAATTTTCCCCTGCTCTTTCATCAATACGAAATACTCCCCATAAATAAGTCACAATGCTCGCCTTACTTGCTGTTATTTTGGCATCAGCCCACAGACTTTTTACCGCTGAGCTAGATAAGTTAAGAATTGACTTAATGCACTGGGAAGAGGCCTATAATAGAATAAGACCACATCAGGCTTTAGGGTATCTAACTCCTCTAGAGTTTATAGAGCGGTGGCAGGAAAAACACGGAAAGGAGGTTATGTGTCACTAAGGTATTGAACGAGTACACCCCTTTGACAAGAGTAAATCTTGGGGCTAAAATAGATACGATTTAGCGGGAGTAACTCAGTTGGCAGAGTCCCTGCCTTCCAAGCAGGTTGTCGCGGGTTCGAGTCCCGTCTCCCGCTCCACAGATAATTTTGGACTTCGCCACAGTGAGACCCCAACGCTTAACCTTCCCTGGTTTGTAGTTGACACAATTTGCTGTTATAATATTTTACAGCGGTTTAAGTCTAGGTTATCACAAAATCGGCTAAGTTATTTTCACTTTTAGATTTACCGAGCATTGGGTGACCAACAACTCTAACCGACTATTAAAGAGAGGAGGTCATTCAATGAGTTTTCAGGATAAGTCGATCCGATGTTCCGATTGCGGGACTACCTTCATTTTCACCGCGAGCCAGCAAGAGTTCTTCGCATCTAAAGGCTATGCCAACGACCCCAAACGGTGTCCCTCGTGCCGCGAAGCCAGAAAGTCAGCACGTTACGGTGATATTGGCTATAACCCAAGGTCTCGACGCCGAATGTTCCCCGCAGTATGTGCTCAGTGCGGGAATGACACGGAAGTGCCGTTTGAGCCTCGCGAAGGTAGAGCGGTGTACTGTAGTGATTGCTACAGTAAGGTTAGAGCGAGTAAATAATGCTAGTTTGACCTTTTAGAATCTGCTAAGGGTCACCCAGTTAGCGAAAGGGAGGCAATCAATATGAATATCTATGTAGGTAATTTATCGCCTGAGGTAACTGAAGATGAATTGCGGGAATTATTCACAGCATTCGGGCAAGTCGCCTCGGTAAACATCATCAAAGATAGGTACAGCGGGCAGTCCAGAGGGTTTGCCTTTGTTGAGATGCCAAAGGTATCTGAAGGGCAAGCTGCGGTCGCTGGCCTCAAAGGAAAGACGTTGAGGGATAGAATTCTCAACGTTAGTGAGGCTCGGCCTCGCTCCGAGAGGAGAGGTGGCGGGTTTGGTGGCGGAGGACGCCGGAGATACTAAATCAGCCATCACCACCCGTGTCTCCCTGTATGATACCTCAGATTAGCCTGAGAACCAGCTTCTCTGAATGGTAGACCATTGACAGAGGGAACTAGTTAGAGTATAAGACTAGTATTGGGATAGCTATTTAAACCCTAGGGAAATAGACCAAAGGAGGTGATAATGGCCAGGCATGAGGATGATTGGGAGAAAGATGAAAGGATGTGTTTCCTGGCTACTGCAGCTTATGGCACACCTGCGTCTGAAAAAATCGACCTCCTGCGTCAATTTCGGGATGAGTTACTGTTGAAAAATCCGGCTGGTAGAGCCTTTGTGGCTATGTACTATAAACTCAGTCCTCCGATAGCTGAATTTATCTCCCAACACCCAAAATTGAGAACTGTGGTAAGAGAGTGCTGTATCAACCCAGCCGTAGTTTTAGTGAAATTAACTAAAAGCTCCTGGACAGAGTAACGCACCAATAGTTTCCCCACCACATTTAACAAAAAGGCTAGGCATCTATCCACAGATACCTAGTCTTGCCTGTAATCGTGATAGTTCGATATTGACTTTAACCCTTGCCTATTCTAAACATCTTGGTTCTGCATACAGGGCACACACCCTGGGTCGCCCGCCGGCCATTCTTCATGATTATGGCCCTAGTATCCCTCATTTCCCGTTTGGCACGACACTTCACACAGTAAGCTTGCATTGGTTAGCCTCCTTTTTTTGATACAATAATAGGCTGTTCCTTGCTATAATGTCAATATCTAAAGTGCAAACTATAGTACTATCTAAAACAAATTGCAAGCGTTGTCTAGTTTGACAAATGATTGTATTATTAGGTTTACTAATGCTTATGGTGATTGAAAGCGCTAGGTTAGGACTGGTAAGTTAGTCCAGCAGCGTTTCCCGATTTAGAAGTTAGGATGTGATAAAGGGAGGAGTATATGGGGCTTAATACTCGGATGTTTTTGTTAATCGCACTTCTTTTTGGCATCCTCTATGGCATCATTACTGGTGTCGGTGCTTTGATCGGCGCCGGTAGTGCAGTGTTTTACATAATCATAGCTTTCGTCATCCTCGGTATCCAGTATTTGGTTAGTCCGGCTATAGTTAGCTGGACAATGAAGATAAAGTGGGTTTCTGAGAAGGAGGCACCAGACCTGCACCTGATAGTAGCCGAACTTGCCGAGAAGGCGCATGTGCCCAAGCCTAAAGTTGGCATCTCACAGTTAGCGATACCAAATGCCTTCGCCTTTGGTCGAACCAGAAGGGATGGGCGAGTCTGTGTTACCCGGGGTCTCCTGAATCTACTGAGCAAGGATGAACTTAAGGCTGTACTGGGGCACGAGATGTCTCATGTCAAACACCGTGACATGGTAATTATCACCCTGCTTTCGGCGGTCCCGCTGGTAATGTACTGGATTGCCTGGAGCTTGATGTGGGGAGGGGCTTTCGGTGGCCGCAGACAGGGAGGTGGTTACGCAGCGCTAATTGGGCTTGGTGCCTTCCTCCTTTACTTTATTACCAATCTCTTAGTCCTCTATGGCTCAAGGATACGTGAGTACTATGCTGACCTGGGCAGTGTTAAATTGGGAAATATGCCGCATCACCTAGCCTCAGCGTTATATAAGCTCGTCTATGGGAATGCGCGCTTAAGAAACAGCCAGGAACTTAAACGAGTTGAAGGGGTTAAGGCCTTCTTCGTCAACGACCCCTCTCGGGCATGGTATGAGATAAAAGAGCTATCCGAAGTTGACCGGGATATGAGTGGCGCTATTGACTATGACGAACTTATGGAACTTCGCCAGAAGGAAGTGCGACTGGGCACCGCGTATAAATTGATGGAGCTTTTCAGCAGTCACCCCAATACGCTTAAAAGGGTAAAGCACTTATCCACTCTTGTTGTTTAATGCCCAGCTTGACTAATCACTAACCAAGGCTACTCCTAGCTTGCCTTTTCTCTGAAGCTGATTTCAGTAAGTGACGAAGGAGGGGAAATGGGGCGACTAAGTCGTGTCAAATGGTGCTTACTGGGTTGTCTGATAGTGGGGCTTGTCTTCATAGGTGTATCTGTGGTTCAACCCGGCAGGCTTACTAATGTGGTAAAGCTGGTGGCTAATAGCGATTTTGCCTATAAGATAAGAGCCATCGTAGCCAGAGAGGCTGTTGATGAATATCACCCTGTTGAGATGGTCGTTGATACCGTCGGGGTGAGTAAGGTCGATTCTCAGCCAATGGTAGTTTTAAAGGAGAAAGCTGGGGAACGCTATCTTATCATTTCCATTGGTCTGGCTGAGGCAAATGCCATAGCCGTAATCACTGAAGGGGTCAATGTACCACGACCGTTGACTCCCGATTTGCTCTGCTCTATCATGGATAGGCTCGAGGCAAGCGTCAAATCCATCATTATTACTGACATTCAAGATGGTACTTTCTACGCCAACATCATCCTCAAGGCTAATTGGATGGAGATGAGGATTGACTCCCGTCCTAGCGATGCCATTGCTGTTGCGTTAAGGGCTGGGGTGCCTATCTACGTTGAGGAACCAGTCTTGGATAAAGCCGGGATTAAGCCAAGCCAGGATTCAGATGGTTACACCCTCGTATCCACCCTAGTTCATGAAAGGGAGTAGAGCGAAGGCATGAATGCCATACAGGTAGAAAACCTAACTAAGAGATACGGAGCCAACGAGGTACTCAAGGAAGTAAATCTGAAAATAGAGGAAGGGGAGTTCTACGCCCTTATGGGTCCCAACGGCTCGGGAAAGACAACCCTCGCCGCTATCATAGCCTCGGTAAAAATGCCGACTAGTGGCAGTGTGGATATCTATGGAAGAAAGCCGTGGCAGGCAAAGGAGTGGATAGGTTATGTCCCACAGGAGAACTTCTCCTCCCCCAAGCTTACCGGCAGGGAAAACCTAATGTATTTTGCCAAGCTCCTTGGTTATTCAGGTAGTCAGGCGGAAAATTTAGTCGGTGAAATGCTGGACAGGATGGGGCTATCAATAGATGCGGGTAAAAGAGTGGGCAAGTATTCCGGAGGTATGAGGAAAAGGTTAGAGGTGGCAACGGCACTCTTTCCTGGGGTAAGAATTCTGATATTAGATGAACCAACCACTGGTCTTGACCCAGCAGCACGGAGGAACTTTTTTGGTTTAATTGAAGAAATAAAAGACGAGAAGACTACCATCTTTCTAATCACTCATATCGGTGCCGATGCTGAGCTGGCTTCGCGGGTTGGTTTGATAGATGAGGGGGAAATCATAGCTGAAGATACCCCCGAATCGTTGAAGAGGATACACGGCCTTGAGGATGTGATAACCGTAGAGACAGCATTGAATAGTGAGAAAGTAGCCAATATATTAAGAGAGTTTAGTGATGATAAAAGGGTGTTGGAGACCGAGGCTGGTTACAGAATCTTCTCCAAGAATGGAGACAGAGTGGTGGCGGAGGCGGTTAGAAAACTTGACTATGCGGGGTACAAGGTGACGCGAATTGAAGTGGCAAGGCCATCGCTTGAAGACGTGTTTTTTAGGTTAACCCAGAAAATGGTGAGGGAGGTGGGGTAGATGAGCCAAATAGCAGCTACATTTAATAGGACAATAAAGGAACTGCTGAGGGAAAGACCGGTGCTGTTCTGGACAATAGCCTGGCCAATCATATGGGTGCTCATCGGCAGCTTTACCTGGACTGGAGGCACCCCCAGGGAGATAGTGCCATACGTTAAAGGTTCCTTGACCGTCTCAATGATGGTCTTTGCCTTGATGATGGCCGGTATGGCTAACCTGCCCAGCAGTATCGCTAATGACCGGGAGAATGGTATGCTTTCAAAGTTGATGTCAATGCCGATAAGCCCCCGAAAAGACTTTGTCGGTAGGATTTTGGCACTCGGTGCTTTTTCTGTTTTAGGTGCTGGTCTAGTTACTGCTGTTGGTCTCGCTGTCGGGGCACGTTTCCCCGGCACTACTGCCCAGGTAGGGCAGGCTGTTGGTTTTCTGCTACTGGTCGTCTGTGTTTCAGCCGGGATAGGACTTCTTATCGGCACCTTTATCAAGCGTGTGCAAGGAGCGGTAATGACCGGTATAGGGATTTCAGTGGTCACTGCCGCCGTCTCCGGTATATTTGCCCCGTATAATGTATTGCCACCAGCACTCCAGCAGTTCTCCCGTGCTTACCCGGTCTCCTCAGCCCATGCCTCAGCCGCATATTCTCTCCTCGGAGAACCTCTTCTGGGGCAAGAAATAATTGGTTATAACCCGCTAACTGCCAGCCAAACAGGGCTTACTGTGGCAGTGTCACTTTTTCTTCTCATCCTCGGCACCATCCTTTACTCTAGATTCAGCTGGAGGACGGAATAGCAACCTGAAGCCGTTGCACTTATAGCTATTGGCTGGTATAATAAGGTTTGTAGGTAAATAGGTTAAATTTAGGATATTGTCTATCGGCGAATCTATATATTTTGTTGAACAAGAGCAATAATGATGGTTGAAACCTCTCATCTCCGAAGAGGGTGGGAGGTTTTTATTTAATAGATGGAGGGACTCCAACCACGGTTCCGAATAAAGAGCAGCAGATGACTGAAGATGAAAAGTTGGAGATAATGCGCCACTCGGTAGCCCATGTCTTGGCTGAGGCGGTTCAGTCTATCTTTCCTGATGCCAAGTTTGGCATTGGCCCGGCTATTGAAAATGGCTTTTACTACGACTTTGAGCTACCCCGCTCATTGACTCCAGATGATTTACCCATCATTGAGGCTAGGATGAGTGAAATAATCGCTCAAAACCAGCCTTTTGTTAGACAGGAGGTAACTAAGCTGGAGGCTCGAAAGCTGTTTGCTGCTCAACCCTATAAGCTGGAGTTAATTGATGAGATTCCAGACAAAAAGGTCAGTTTGTATCGGCAGGGTTCATTTGTTGATTTGTGTCGCGGACCACATGTGAGTTCTACCGGGGAAATAAGGGCTTTTAAGCTAATTAGCATTGCCGGTGCCTACTGGCGGGGTGATGAGCACCAGCCTATGTTACAGCGCATTTATGGTGTTGCTTTTAATACTGAAGAGGCTCTGGCTGAGCATCTAGAGAGGCTTGAAGAAGCTGCCAGGCGTGACCATAGGAAATTGGGGGCTGAGCTAGACCTATTTAGTATCCACGAGGAGGCTGGTGCCGGGCTGGTTCTCTGGCACCCCAAGGGAGCGGTGATACGCCGTGTTATTGAGGACTTCTGGAAGGACGAGCATATTAAGCGTGGCTATGCTCTGGTCTATACTCCCCATATTGCTAAACTTGACCTATGGAAAACCAGCGGTCACTGGGAATTCTACCGTGATTACCTATACAGCCCAATGGAGGTAGAGGGGCAAGGGTATATTATTAAACCGATGAACTGCTTGGGGCATATCCTGATTTATAAAACCAAACAACGCAGTTATCGAGAGCTACCACTGCGTTATGCTGAGCTGGGCACTGTTTATCGCTATGAGCGTTCTGGGGTATTGCTGGGCCTAGCCCGGGTCAGGGGCTTTACTCAGGATGATGCCCATATTTTCTGCCGCTTTGACCAGCTGGAAGATGAAGTGGTCGAGGTATTAGATTTAGCTCAGTTTATGATAGACGCCTTTGGTTTTACCAACTACCAGGTATTACTTTCTACTCGCCCTGAGAGATATGCTGGCACGATAGAGGCGTGGGAACAAGCTACCGAGACCTTGAGCCAAGCTCTGGCACGGCTAAAAGTTGCCTATACAATCGACCCAGGAGAAGGTGTATTTTACGGTCCCAAGATAGATATTAAGTTCGAGGACGCCCTGGGTAGAGGATGGCAGGGTCCTACTATTCAGATTGATTTTAACCTGCCCCAGCGCTTCAATGTTACCTACATCGGGGAAGACGGTAAGGAACACATGGTAGCCATGATACATCGTACTGTGCTGGGTAGCATGGAGCGCTTTCTTGCCTCGCTTATTGAGCATTATGGAGGTGCCTTCCCGGTATGGCTGGCGCCAATTCAGGTAATGATAATACCGGTAGCTGACCGCCATCTGGACTATGCTTATAAGCTGGAGGCTGAGCTTAGAAGCGAGGGGATACGCACAGAAGTTGATGCTCGGTCAGAAAGGATGAACCTCAAAATTCGACAAGCACAGCTGGATAAGATACCATATATGTTAGTAGTAGGTGACAAAGAGGTAGCCGCTGCTACTGTTTCGGTGCGTTTGCGTAGTGGTGAAAAAGCGGCTTCCCAGTCCTTTGATAGCTT
>CAYQQD010000034.1:0-8151 GCA_964419575.1 uncultured Dehalococcoidales bacterium
GGCGAATACGGGATCCCCGCAAAAACTTTGTTTTTGTGGGGTAAAAAGCCCCTCTTTATAAAATCTTCCCCCTCCCTATATTAAAAAGGGGAAGTTTGAAGGGGCGTTAGCCCCTTCGTAAACTATAGTTCCCCTTCCCCTTGTTAAGGGGAAGGGGATACAGGGGATAGGGTTACTAAACAAGAATTAAAGAGGTCTTAAGGAAAGTTAAAGAGAGGCGAATACGGGGTCCCCACAAAAACTTTGTTTTTGTGGGGTAAAAAGCCCCTCTATCTAAAGAGCGTTAAAGAGGGACGAAGTCCCTCTTACAAACCCTTCCCCCTCTCCTTGAAAGGAGAGGGGGATAAAGGGGGTGAGGTAGATGAAAGCCGCCCTAGCCATATCGGTCAAAAGCTGTTATAGTTTTATCGGTGCATTACGCCATTATTGCTGATATTCATGCCAATCTAGCTGCTTTTACCGCAGTGCTGGATGATATTGAGCGCAAGGGAGGGGTGGAGGAGGTGTGGTGTCTGGGGGATGTTGTTGGCTATGGTCCCGACCCCCATCAGTGCATCGAGCTCCTGCGCCAGCAAAACCATGTCTGTGTTGCTGGAAATCACGATTGGGCAGCGATGGGTAAGCTTAGTCTCTCCGAGTTTAATCCTGATGCCGCTGCTGCCTGCCGCTGGACAGCCAAGCAACTAACCCCGGAGGATATAGCCTATCTTGAGAGCCTGCCCTTGGTTATTGAGAAAGGGGAGTTTACCTTAGTCCATGGTAGTCCAAGGGAGCCGATTTGGGAATATCTGCTCTCAGTTAGCAGTGCTAGGCAGAACTTTGCCTACTTCAAGTCACAATTCTGCTTGGTGGGCCATTCTCATGTGCCTATGGTGTTCAGGCATACTGAGACCGGGGGTTGCTCATTTAGCCCATTTTTGACTAATATCGGGCTTGCCCTCGGGGAAAGCCGACTGATTATCAACCCCGGTGGTGTCGGCCAGCCCCGGGATGGCGACCCCAGAGCCAGCTACGCTATCTATAACAGTAAAACTAGGATGGTCCGGCTCTACCGTATTCCTTATGATATTGGTATTACCCAGAATAAAATGGTGAAGCATAACCTACCCATGCGTTTGGTGGCTCGTCTGAGCTACGGTCTGTGACTGGGTTAAACCAAACCCCAGATTACGAATAAAGTTGACATAATGTAAAAACAAATCAAAGCTAATCAGATAGGAATTGTTTCCTGATTTTTAACTAGGAGGTGTTCCTGAAAAAATCACTCTTGGCTCAGACCAGGGGGCTACTACGCCGTTTCGGTCTTCGGGCGAGAAAAGGACTGGGGCAGCACTTTCTTATTGATGAGGAGGTGCTTAAGCTTATTACCTCAGCCGCTGAACTCACCCCCGCCGACATTGTTATGGAAATAGGCCCTGGGCTTGGGGTGCTGACCAAGGAGCTAGCCAGGCAAGCCGGTTGGGTCATTACTATCGAGCTGGATAGCAAACTGGCTGCTATCTTGAAACAGACCCTGGCTGCTTTCAACAATGTTACCATCATCAATGAGGATGTGCTTCAAATTGCCCCACAGGCTCTGCTTCGGGAGCAAAGAGAGAGGTTTCCCCCAGCGATAAGTAGCCCCTTTAACTACAAAGTAGTAGCTAACCTACCCTATTATATTACCTCTCCAGTCTTGCGCCATTTCCTTGAAGCCTCACTCAAGCCCCAAATTATGGTGGTAATGGTGCAGAAGGAGGTGGCTGAGGCTATTGTGGCTGAGCCTGGTGAGATGAGTGTGTTGAGTATTAGCGTGCAATTCTATGGTCAGCCAAAAATAATCAGCCATGTGCCAGCCCAGTGCTTTTATCCTGTGCCAGAGGTTGATTCGGCGATATTGAAGGTGACTCTATATCCTAAGCCAGCGGTAGATGTAGCCGATGCCGCTAGCTTCTTTAGGCTGGTGCGGGCTGGTTTTACCACTCCTCGCAAGCAGATACACAATTCTTTAACCCAGGGTCTGGGATTGCCCAAGGCTGAGGTCTTATCCTTGCTGGAGAAGGCGAGCATAGCCCATCAACGGCGGGCTGAGACACTGACCCTTGCTGAGTGGGGGCAATTATGGCGGGTCTTTATAGCGAGAGGGGGCTAGCGTGTTGACCGTTCTGGCGCCGGCTAAACTGAATTTAACTCTTGAGGTCTTGGCTAAGCGCCCCGATGGTTTTCACGAAATCCGCAGTGTCATCCAGGCAATAAATCTGTGTGATAGCCTCCGTTTTCGGCTGAGTAAAAATATCGAGTTTAGCTGTAATGACCCTAGCTGGGTCCCAGCCAAGAGCCTGGTCTCTAAAGCAGCTAATTTACTGCGAAAGACTACCCAGTGTCCCAAAGGGGTAAAAATAGAAGTTGATAAGCGCATCCCCTTGGTTTCAGGGTTAAGCGGGGATAGTAGTGACGCCGCCGCTGTCCTGCGTGGACTTAATAGGCTTTGGGGACTGGGTCTGTCACTACCGCAATTACTCGAACTAGCCTCACAGTTGGGTTCAGATGTAGCCTTCTTTCTTTATGGCGGCACGGCTGTGGTCAGGGGGAGGGGTGAGCTGGTAACCCCATTGCCCTCACTCCCCCACATGTGGGTGGTGTTAATGTTGCCACCGGTATTGAGGATGCCAGGGAAGACAGAGCGACTTTACGCCAGTCTAAAGGCTAGTCGCTATACAGACGGGCGGATTACGGATAGATTTGCGGTACTGCTAATGGAGGGGAGAGAAATAACCTTATCTATGCTATTTAATGCGTTAGATAGTGTTGCCGTTGATAGCTTTGCCGGACTTGGTGGGTATTGGCAGCAGTTTTTGAAAGCTGGAGCTCAGGAAGTCCACCTGGCTGGTTCCGGTCCGGCTCTATTTACCCTGGTCAAGGATAAGGCTCAGGCTGAGAAGATATACCACAACCTCCAGCAACAAGGTCTGGAATCTTATCTAACTGAGACCTTAGACGCGATAGAGAAGGCGGAGTGAATTGCCGTATAATTATTCCGATAAACTTGGTAGAGGGGGTGTTAAATGAGCAATACGCAGGAAAACTTAAAGGCTGCCTTTGCCGGGGAAAGCCAAGCTAACCGTCGCTACCTGTTCTTTGCTGATAAGGCGGAGAAGGAGGGTCAGCCCCAGATAGCCAGGCTATTTCGGGCAGCAGCTGAGGCGGAGACGGTTCACGCCCGCAATCACCTTGAGGCTATGGGTGCCATCAAGTCCACCAGGGATAATCTGGGAGTAGCAGTCGAAGGGGAACGCCACGAATTTACCGAAATGTATCCCAGTTTTATTGAGCAGGCCAGAGCTGAGGGTAATGACAAGGCTCAGGTTAGTTTTGACTATGCCAACAAGGTGGAGAAAATCCACCACGGACTATATCAGAAGGCTCTGAAAGCCCTTGAGGCAGGACAGAAACTAAAGGACGAGCCTTACTTTGTTTGTCAGGTCTGTGGTAATACCGTAGCTGGAGAAGCCCCGGAGAGATGCCCCATTTGCGGTGTACCCCGCAAGATGTTTAAGCGGGTGGAGTAAGAGGATGGGATGAAAACTATATCATTTCAGAGAGGTATTCATTTAACTCCTTTCCTTACTGCTACGGGTTTTCTGGCTGCCATCCTCTTAGTTTGGGCACAATCCTGGATAAATATATATGAGCCACCCTGGCCTGAAACTGTTTATCTGGGTCTGATGTGGACGTACTCTGCTGTGATTGTGGCAGTGCTAGCTTCTGCTTTGGCTATCTTATCTTGGTTTAGGGAAAGAACATCTATCAATTTTAAAGATTTCACAGTACGGGGTTGTCCAATCGCATTGCTTGTGGCTGCATTTATTATGACAGTAATAGATGTTGGCCAGTCGTTAGTCTCAGTTACTATAAAGCTTTACAAACCTATCCAGCTCGACAGGCCATTGATTGAACTAGCAACACCTATCGCACGTTTCGGTGGGATTATATTTATCTTTGGGATTATTGCTTTTATTATCGGTATGTCTCAGCTTGGCATTAAGAGGAATAAGCGGTTGTGGTTTTGGATAGGATTCGTGGTGTCCTTAATCGTTTCAGGAGTAGTTCTACTTGTGCTTGTGCTTGCCGGCCAGTTGCAACCTTATGGTATCGCTTTGTCAAATTGTTAACCCAGCCACTCCTTAACCAACTCCTCCTCCCCCTGCTTGGTGGTTACCTTTCCATCAAGTCTGGCTTCGTGGAGCAGATTTAGTATTTCTCTAATTTGGGGGCCGGGAGCTACGCCCATCTGTGTTAAATCATCGCCGGTAAGAGTTGGCTTGACATAACGTAGTGTGCGGAGGAAGTTTTCCATATGTCGGCAGGCTATGGCTGAGCTGGTGGCTAAGGAATTGGCGATGATGGCTGATTGGGCATAGTCCTGAAGCAGGCGGTAGATATGACTGCGTCTAAGCTCAGGGTAAGCCAGTGTCTTGATTTTACTTTTAAGGCTGGTGGAATCCTGGAGGGTTTGGGCTAATGACTTGGGTAATCTCAGGTATGAAATCAGGCGTTCGTTCTCCTCACCAGTCAGCGGGTAAGCCAGGAGGGCTAGGTAGAGCTCAACCGGTGGCGGGTTAGGTGCGCTTAGCTGTCGAGCCTGCCCAAACTTTTCTGCCAGCCAGCCATCGCCCTTTAGTGATGGGTGTAATCTGGCTAACACGCCTAATTCTTCAGCCCGGCGCAGGACTTTCTCCGGGAATTCTTCCTGTAATATGCACTCAAGTTCATAGCGTATCCGGTCGCCACTAATGGTATCCAGCATGGGTATATCTCGTTTAAGTAGCTCAAGGGTCTCTTGTTCCAGCTGGAAGCCTAGCCGTTGCTCATAGCGCAGCCCCCGCCAGATACGGGTGGCATCATCAATAAAGCTTTTTTGGTGGAGGATGCGGATAAGTTTGTGCTCAAGGTCATTCCTGCCGCCATACAGGTCAATCAGTTCGCCGTAGCGGCTGGGGCTGAGATGAATCGCCAGGGCGTTGATGGTGAAGTCACGACGGAAGAGGTCGTTGTTAATAGAGCTGGACTTCACTGTTGGTAGGGCTCCGGGCTTAGCATAGGTCTCTGAGCGGGCGGTAGCTAAATCAACGCTCCATTTACCCCACTGTAGTTTAGCGGTATTAAACTGGGGATAGGTCATAACTTTTCCCTGTTTAAGCTCGGCTAACTGCTGTGCCAGCTCTATGGCATTACCTTCCACCACCAGGTCGAGGTCAAGGTTGGTTCGCCCCAGGAGGAGGTCGCGAACCACCCCGCCAACGAGGTATAAATTTTGCCCCTGGCTGGCAGCCACCCCACCGGCTGACTGCATAAAGTTGACCAGCTCAGACGGTAGCTGTTTTTTGATTTTGGCGGCTAGATTAGTAATTTCAGCCATTTTCCGAATTATAGCACAGGTTATTATTGAGTTCATTTTAAGCATATGTCCTATGGTAGAGATTGTTTGGAAACCTATCCCCCTAGCCCCCTCATGCAAGGACTTCATCTACCTCTTTCAGGGAAGGGGGGATAAGTAAGAGAGGGGCTTCGCCCCTCTCTAAAATCTCTTCCCCCCTCTCCTTTTAAGGAGAGGGGGATTAAGGGGGTGAGGTTAATAAACAATTCCGTTGTTATTTAATGGTCATTCCCTTATAATGAAGTCTAAATATGAAAGTAGTATCAATCGTGGGCATGACCGGGGCTGGCAAAACCGAGGTCGCCAGGGTATTTGAGGAGAATGGCTTTATTAGAATAAGGTTCGGCGATTTAACTGATAAGGAGATAGAACAGCGGGGCTTAGAGCTAAATGAGGAAAATGAGCGCTACATCAGAGAATTCCTCAGAAAACAGTACGGGATGGCAGCTTATGCCAAGCTAAATCTGCCCCGGATTGACGAGACTTTAAAGCGGTCAAATGTAGTAATTGACGGGCTTTACTCCTGGGAGGAATACACCTTTCTTAAGACTTATTACGGGGAAGATTTTTATGTCATCGCGGTTTGGTCATCTCCTGAGACAAGATATACTCGGTTGACCAGTAGGGCAAGCCGGCGTCTGACACTAGAAGAAGCTCTCAGTCGGGACGTGGCGGAGATAGAGAACCTTAATAAGGGCGGACCTATCGCCATGGCTGAGTTCACCATTATCAATGAATCTTCTTTAAGAAATCTGAAAAAGGAAGTCAAAAGGATTATCTCTAGGTTAAGATGAGACGGTTATCCAGACCAGGTAGCGATGAATATTTTCTGAAAATAGCCTCGGTAGTGGCTGAACGCTCAACCTGCCGTCGGCACCACGTTGGGGCGGTGGCGGTAAGGGATAAGCACATACTGGCTACGGGTTACAACGGTGCCCCCTCCGGCTTTAAGGACTGCCTTGAGCTTGGTTGTCTCAGGGACGAGCTAGGCATACCATCAGGGGAAAGGCAGGAAGTATGCCGGGGTATCCATGCTGAGCAAAATGTAATCATCCAAGCCACCCTCCATGGGGTTAGCCTTGAGGGGAGCACTATCTATGCCACCCATACCCCGTGCATACTGTGTGCCAAGATGCTGGTAAATGCCAAGATACAGCGTTTTGTCAGTTTTGGTAAATATAGCGATGATTCGTTTATTGACCTATTCCAGGAAGCGGGGATAGAAGTTGACATAAAGAAAAGACCCCCATCCCAGATAAGCTATCTAGATTAGCGCTGTTATAATCCTTCTACGAGCTTATACATGTCTTCGTAAGCCTTACCAAAATCAGGGTTCACTTGGTAGAGCCTGTTTTTCAGTTCACTCATTTTCCGGGCAAATTTCTGACTATCCTTATTCTCTACTAAATCTGCCCAGGTTTTGGCTCTGGCTTGGAATAGTTTCTCAATTTCGGCAACATTGGGTAGATACATCTGTAGGGAGGTGTAAAACTCCGGGTCTTCTGAGATAACGCCTTCAGCTAGCGTTAGCAGCAGTTTAAATGTGCTGCCGCCTATTGCTCTCATCTGTTTTAACTTGTCAAAGCTGAGTAGGGTATCAGCCGAAACAATAGCAATGAAATGGGACAGTCCGAGGATAACCGCCATCATCTCATCGTGTTCATCAGGACTCATTAGACTGACCTTAGCCCCGCTCGTTTCCAAATACTCTCTGACTTTTTGGGCCAGGGCTGTCTCCTTCTCATTAGTCGGCGTCAAAACAAAGCTCTGATTGGCAATACCCCTGGCACCGGGACCAAACATCGGGTGTGTACCTAGCACTAATCCGGTTTTAATATGTTTGTGCATTATTTCGACCGGGAGTGCCTTGATGGAGGTAATGTCGATAACGACCTGCTCGGGGTGGGTATGAGGGCAAATCTGCTTTACCACCGGCTCAAAGCTGTCTATAGGCACTGATATTATGATGGCTTGAGCCTGCTTGGCTGCTTCCACATTAGTGGCGACCTCCACTTTCAGCTGCCTCTTCGCCTCCAGTAGCTTGCTTTGATTTCTACCAGTTATTACTACCTCATGCCCTTCTTTTACTAAAAGGCTGGCAAACCACCGCCCCATCTTCCCCGAACCACCGATTATGGCTACTTTCACCTGATTGCCCTCACGCTTTACTTTGCCCTGGGATATGACCCCAGTATCTTTAGGAAGAGCGATGTCCTGTCCAGGTTCTCCAGAACCTCCCGGGGTGCCTTATCCTCTCGGTGACCTTCAAAGTCGAGATAAAAGTTATATTCCCACGGCTTTTGTCTCGTTGGTCTGGACTCAATCTTGGTCAAATTAATATTTCTGATAGCAAATTCTTTAATGAACTCATACAGTGCCCTTGGTCTATGTTTTACCGAGAAAACGATAGAGGTCTTATCGTTCCCTGACGGCGGTGAGTCTTCCTTGGACAGGATAAAGAATCGGGTAAAATTATTCGGGGTGTCCTCTATCTCTCTGGCAATAATCTTCATGCCGTAGATTTCTGCTGCCCTGGCGCTAGCAATGGCGCCATCGGTTATTGTCTTCGCCTTTATCATTTTTACGCTTCCCGCGGTATCATAGGTCGGGACTAATTCACAGCCTAGATGCTTTAAGAAGGTCTTACATTGCGCCAGAGCTTGGGGGTGGGAATAGACCCGTTTTATTAAATCCAGCCGTGCTTCTGGACTGCCTATCAGGCAATGGGAGACTCG
>CAYQQD010000035.1:0-8085 GCA_964419575.1 uncultured Dehalococcoidales bacterium
CCAGAGCAGTATGCATGGGGCGGGCTTTAATAATTCCGGGTATGGTTGGCAAGAATATCCAGCAGTGGTTGAGAGAGGGTAAGTTGCCAAATACAGTCGGCCAATTTGGCTCAACACCGGAAGAGATATTTGTCTGCTACCAAGAGGTCAAGAATATGCTAGGCGCTGATGAAATGAAGAATATCCCTCTCGGTGCCGTGGGAATCTACAGCTATTGTGACAAGATCAGGATAGGGTTGCAGCAACTGATGGCAGGTGCAAGATGCTTCAGTGTGCCGGCAATTACCCGGCGTGAGCTTATGTCCTTGACTGAAGAATGTGCCAGAGTCACTGGGATACCCTATATAATGGATGCCTACAGGGAAGAGGCGATGAAGATTCTAGAGGGTTAAGAAATGCGAAAGCAAATGTTCGTAGTGACACTGGAGGTGCTATCGTCCTTCGACCGCTATTTCCCAAGGTTGGAGGCTGAAAGAATGGCCAATATAATACGGGACGGGGTTCAGGCCAAAAGCTGTAAGTTTCATCGGCCCAGTGCCATTCAAGGTCACGGTGGCAGAGAGGAGTTTGATAAGGTTTCTGAGGAGTCGGCAGCAAGCCTTCCCAGCGATACCAGAAGCTCGGATGAATCGAGGGAGTGTGATAGCGATAGTTGATTATGGCGCCGGCAATCTGCGCAGCGTGACTAATGCCATCGCCAAGCTAGGTTACCGGTCAAAAATAACTAGCTCCCCGATTGAGGTGCTTAATGCCCAAGCGGTTATCCTCCCCGGGGTTGGTGCTGCTGCTGATACTTTGGAAAGCCTCAAGGCGCTGGGTTTGGCTAGCCCTATCTGCCAGCTCATCGCTGAGGGACGCCCTTTCTTCGGCATCTGCGTCGGATTGCAGGTTTTGTTTGCTGGCACCGAAGAAGACGGCAGGCATGAGTGCCTAGGTGTCATTGCCGGACAAGTGAGGAGACTTCCTTCAGGATTAAAGATACCCCACATGGGATGGAATCAGGTAAAGCAGATGGCTTCTCATCCCGTGTTTAATGGGATACCAGATGAAGCGAACTTCTATTTTGCTCATAGCTATTATGTTGAGCCGGATGATAAATCGCTGGTGGCTGGTGAGACCGAGTATGGCATTAAGCTATGCAGCGTGATTGCTCAAGGAAATCTGGTAGGGACTCAGTTCCACCCAGAAAAAAGCGGGCAGGTCGGCTTAAGGTTTTATGACAATTTCATAAGACTTGCTCTGGCAACGAAGTAAGCAGCAAGTGAAGCACCCTGTTGTCGGAAGGCTAGGGGGAGGGCTATATGCTAACTAAGCGGGTTATTCCTTGTCTTGATGTGAAAGACGGACGGGTAGTAAAAGGGACGAGCTTTATTGAGTTACGCGATGCCGGTGACCCGCTAGAGCTTGCTTGCTTCTACTATGAAGAGGAAGCTGACGAGCTGGTCTTTCTGGATATAACCGCTACCCCTGAGGGACGGGATACTATGGTGGATGTTATTGAGCACATCTCTGAGGTTGTGTTTATCCCTCTGACCGTAGGCGGGGGGCTGCGCAGTATCAGTGATATGCAAAGGATGCTGAGGGCGGGGGCAGATAAGGTCGCTATCAACACGTCGGCAGTGCTTAGGCCAAGTTTGATTCAAGAGGGAGCCAGCAAATTTGGCAGTCAGTGCATCGTGGTCGCGATTGATGCCAAACTGGTAGACGACAGTAAGGAGGCTTGGTGGGAGGTCTATATCTATAGCGGTCAGGAGCCGACGGGACGAGATGCCCTCCGCTGGGCAAGACAAGCAGTGCGGCTCGGAGCTGGTGAGTTATTAGTTACCAGCATAGATACCGATGGCCATCGAGCGGGATATGATATTGAGCTTACCCGAGCTATTTCTGAGGTGGTGACCGTGCCGGTTATTGCTAGCGGTGGTGCCGGAACTCTCGAAGACCTTTATCAAGCTCTGGTTAGCGGTAAGGCGGATGCTGTTCTAGCTGCTAGCATCTTCCATTATGGAAACTACTCCATTGGCGAGGCAAAGGACTATTTGGCGAAGAAAGGAATACCAATACGACTCTAATAAGAAAGAGTGGCAAAGCCCTAGTGGTCAGTTCTTGAGGTGAGTGGTATAATGGTTCTAGGCTATCATAGAAAGTTAAAAGAGGTTCACACGGTTCAAGGGGCTAGCTCGGAGGCAGAGAGGAAGATAGTAGCTATTCTTAAGGTCTTGAGCGAGTCTTCTGAGCCGCTGGGGTCAATTACTATTGCCCGGGAGCTTGAGCGCCACGGGATTTTCTTGAGCGAGAGAGCAGTCAGATACCACCTGAAAATAACCGATGAGCGAGGTTATACCGAGCCGCTAGGTCGAAATGGCAGAATGCTCACCCCAAGAGGCCTTGAGGAACTCAGGATGGCGCTGGCGCCGGAACAGGTCGGCTTCGTACTCGAGAAGCTCGAACTGCTGGCGTTCCACACCACTTTTGACCCTCAAAAACGGAGCGGCCAGCTTCCAATAAATACCTCGCTTATTGACAGGGACAAGTTCAAAGAAGCATTGTCGGCGATGGGTGATGTATTCAAGGCTGGAATTTGTGTCAGCGAACTGGTGGCTGTAGCTTCTGAGGGAGAAAAACTTGGTTCTGTAGTTATCCCCAGTGGGAAGATTGGCTTGGCTACGGTCTGTAGCGTAGTCATAAACGGAGTACTTCTAAAGGCTGGTGTTCCCATAGAGTCTAGGTTTGGAGGAGTGCTTGAAGTCAGAGATTCAAAGCCAAGGCGCTTTGTTGCCATAGTCAACTACGCCGGCACATCACTTGACCCCTCCGAGCAGTATATTCGGGCTCGGATGACTAGTGTCAGCGAAGCTGCCAGAACCGGCAACGGCAAGATACTAGCCAATTTTCGTGAAATACCAGCCCCATCGAGAACGATTGTTGACGAGAAAGTGGCTATGCTTAAGGAGGCTGGAATCGGTGGAATTTACGTCTTGGGCAATACCAGCGAGCCAGTCTGTCAAATTGGGGTAGGTCTGAATCGAGTTGGCATGGTGCTACTCGGCGGGCTGAACCCGGTGGCAGCAGCCGTTGAGGCGGGGATCGAGGTTGAAAACATCGCTGAGAGTGGTTTGATTGATTCGCAGCAGCTAATCAGTTTTTGGCAGCTCTAGGAAACAGTGTTTTGCTCAAAATGCTGAAGGGCAGGGTGATTAAGACAAATCCCACCTCAGGAGCTGCTGGTACCTAGAGGATAATTGTATGAGAATAGGTGTCCTTGCTGTGCAAGGGGCCTTTGCCGAGCATGTAGCTCTGTTGCGCCAACTAGAGGTAGAAACACTGCCCGTCCGCCTTCCCTCGGAGCTTAGGACTTCAGACGGGCTAATTATACCCGGAGGAGAAAGCACCTCTATTAGCCGGTTAATGCTGGATTACAAATTGGTGGACGAGATAAGAAACCTGGCTAGAAATGGTCTGCCCATACTTGGAACCTGTGCCGGTTTGATACTTCTAGCCAGGGAGATTTTAGACCACGATGTTGAACCTTTGGGACTAATGGACATAACAGTTAGGCGCAATGCTTTTGGCAGGCAAAAGGATAGCTTTGAAACTGAGCTAAAAATACCGGTGCTGGGAGAGAAATCCTTCCCCGGTGTATTTATTCGAGCCCCGGTAATTGAGCAGGCAAATAGCAAAGTAGAAATATTAGCTAGGTTAAATAACGGCACTATCGTAGCTGCCAGGCAAGGAAAGCTACTGGCTTCTGCTTTCCACCCTGAGCTAACTAACGACCTGAGATTTCATCAATATTTTTTGAGTGTTGTAGCGAGTGGGTAGATTCATATTTCAGGCTGAGCAATCGCCCGGGATTGTGGGCTACTTCCTGAGCCTTGACGCCCGATGACAGCTTGAGTAGAGATAGAAGGGGGCGGTCTTGTTTCGCATCGAAGTCTCGGTAAGGGAGGGGTTTCCAGACCCCAGAGGGGAAGCACTGCAAAAGGATATACTCGACCTCGGCATTACGACGGTAAAACGGGTCAGGGTCAGTAACATATATTTTCTGGAGGGGAAGCTGGATGAGGTTGAGGTCAAGAGAATCTGCCAAGAACTACTGGCTGACCCCGTAGGTGAAGAGTATTCATATGGGGAAGCACGCCCCGCCGATGGAGCTCATATTATCGAAGTTGCCTACAATCCTGGTGTGATGGACCCTGTGGAGGAAAGTGCTAGCAAGGGAATCCGCGACCTTGGTATAACCACCATTGAGTCAGTGAGGACTGCTAAGAGATACTCGTTATGGGGCGAGCTCTCAGAAGAGGCTTTTCAATCTATTTGTGACAAGCTGTTGGTCAATAGCGTCATCCAGCACATTGTCACGAGGCGGGAAGCGACTTCCCTCCCGTCGGCAACGTATGAATTCGCTTTGGCAACCATAGATTTGCTGGGTATGGACGATAACGAGCTAATCGAGCTAAGCAAAGACAGGCTCTGGTTGAATTTAAATGAGATGAAGCATATCCAGGGTTACTTCTCTAGGTTAGGCCGTAACCCGACTGATGTTGAGCTTGAGACCTTGGCGCAAACTTGGTCTGAGCACTGCGTACACAAGACCTTTAAGAGCAAGATTAAGATGGGTCAGCTTGTTATCAATAACCTACTTAAAAGCACTATTATGAGGGTCACCGAGGAGCTGAAAAAGCCGTGGTGTCTTTCAGTTTTTCGAGACAACGCCGGGGTCATAGATTTCGACGGCAGCTACGCAATTTGTTTCAAGGTGGAGACACACAATCACCCATCGGCGGTGGAGCCCTATGGCGGTGCTTCTACGGGGATAGGTGGTGTCATTCGTGACCCCCTGGGCACGGGGCTAGGCGCCAAACCTATCCTAAATACTGATGTGTTCTGCTTTGGCCCGCCCGATTTCCCTTACCACAGGCTTCCCCAGGGGGTGCTACATCCCCGCCGCATTTTCAAGGGTGTCCGTGCTGGAGTAGCTGACTATGCCAACCGTCTCGGAATTCCTACACTCAATGGCGCCATACTCTTTGACGAGCGATATGTGGGGAATCCGTTGGTTTTCTGCGGAACGGTAGGACTATTACCCAAGAGCATGAGCCAGAGAGGCCAGCAACAACCGGGGGATTTGGTGGTTCTGGTGGGAGGCAGAACCGGGCGTGACGGTATCCACGGCGCTACCTTTGCCTCGGGGGAACTAACCAAAGAATCCGAGGTTATCTCCTCTAGCTCCGTTCAAATCGGCAATCCTATTATGGAGAAAAAGCTCATTGACGTTATCCTTAAGGCACGGGACTTGGGACTATATCGGCGAATTACTGATTGTGGAGGAGGTGGACTTTCATCAGCAGTGGGGGAAATGGCAGCAGAAATGGGGGTGCGCGTATATTTGGAACGAGTCCCTTTGAAGTATTCAGGGCTCTCCTACACTGAGATATGGCTATCCGAATCACAGGAGCGAATGGTGCTAGCCGTCCCGGCAACCACTGTTGACCAGTTGATTGCCCTTTTCCAAAGCGAAGACGTGGAGGCTACAGTCATTGGCGAGTTCACTGATAACCGGCGGCTACAGCTTTTCTATGATGGCAATCTCGTTGGCGACCTTGATATGGAATTCCTCCATAATGGGTTGCCTCAATTGGAAAGAGAGGCAGTCTGGCAGCCGCTGCAGCATGCTGAACTGGACTTTCCCCCGCCCCCCGACCTGAAAGGAGACCTGTTGCAAATACTAAGTTCCTGGAATGTTTGCTCCAAGGAATGGGTGATACGCCAATACGACCATGAGGTACAAGGTGGCAGTGTACTCAAGCCCCTGGTAGGCGTAAACAATGATGGTCCAGGCGATGCCGCCATTATCAGACCGATACCTGATTCGAATATGGGTATCATTGTGTCTAATGGCATCAACCCTAAATATGGGGACATTGACCCCTACTGGATGGCTGCCTCTGCTATAGACGAGGCATTGAGGCAGATTGTCGCCGTCGGGGGTAGCCTTCGGAAGGTGGCACTGCTAGATAACTTCTGTTGGGGTAATCCTGACAAGCCTGACAGACTGGGCAGCTTGGTACGGGCGGCACAAGCCTGCTACGACACGGCGGTTGCCTATGAGACCCCCTTCATCTCGGGCAAGGACAGCCTCTATAATGAGTATGGGACAGAGAAGGGAAGCATATGTATTCCACCTACGCTTCTCATCTCGGCGGTGGCAGTGATGGAGAATATAAACCAGGCAGTTTCTATGGACTGCAAACAGGAAGGCAACCTGATTTATATTGTTGGTACAACGTGGAACGAGTTAGGTGGCTCACACTACTATGGTATTCATGGTTATGTAGGCAACAATGTGCCCAGGGTGGACCCCAAGAAGGGGCTGAGGCTTATGAATGTCCTTAGTACCGCCATGGAGAAGGGGCTGGTCAAGGCGTGCCATGATTGCAGCGAGGGCGGGATTGGGGTGGCTGCTGCTGAGATGGCCTTCGCCGCAGGACTCGGGATGGCAATTTATCTCAAGCAAGTCCCATTGGGCGAACCGATAAGCCGAGATGATTTCGTGCTCTTTTCTGAATCAAACACCCGTTTCTTGGTAGAGGTAACCCCAAAGGATAAACAACGTTTTGAGAAGACGATGGCTGGGTTCGATTTCGCCGCTATTGGTCGGGTTACAAATAATAAAAAGTTAGAGGTTTATAGCCTTGGTGGGGTAAGGGTGCTTTCAGCTCCTCTTGCCGAACTAAAGGAGGCGTGGCAGAAACCTCTTCGCTGGTAGGTTTTGGCATCAATGGCTAGGGTGAAGACGCTGATATTGCGAGCCCCGGGGACAAACTGTGATGTGGAGACTGTAGCCGCCTTTGAGCAAGCCGGCTCAGGGGTGGACTCAGCCCATATAAATGAACTCCTCCGCCGCCAAAAACTCCTTTCCAACTACCAAATAATGGTCATCCCCGGTGGTTTTACCTATGGCGACGATGTCTCAGCCGGGAGAATCTTAGCCAATGAACTAAGGCTAAAGCTGGGAGAAGACATCCAAAGGTTTGTTGAGGATGGCAGGCTCATCTTAGGAATATGCAACGGTTTTCAGGTCCTGGTCAAATCTGGAATTCTACCCGGGTTAATGGGTGCCAGCTCCCAACCGTTGACCCTAGTTAGCAATGATTCTGGCAAGTTTGAGTGCCGGTGGGTCTATCTCTGCGTCAATGAGCCAAGCCCCTGCATATTCACTCGGGGCATAAGCACCATGTATCTCCCGGTTGCCCATGGCGAGGGCAAGGTAGTGGCTGAGCCCCAAATTGTAAAGGAGTTAAATGTCGTCCTATATTACGCCGACGAGACAGGAAACATTCAAGCTGGCTATCCTTATAACCCCAACGGCTCAGTAGATAACATAGCTGGTATATGTGATGCTTCTGGGCGGATTTTCGCCTTAATGCCACATCCTGAACGTTTTGTTCACTGGAGCCAGCACCCGAGGTGGACAAGAGAGCCCCTGAGGAAATACGGGGATGGCTTACAGGTTTTCCTAAACGCTGTTAAATGGGCAAAAACTATTTGAGTCAGCATCTATCACTAGTGGAATGGTATCACCAGACAGTCACCGAATCAACCCGACCCTTGAATTAAAGAATGTAATCGGTGTAGGTAATAACAAGATGGCTAAATGTTCAGTCCCTATCAGGCAACTTGGACTTCTAGGACAAAAGGCTTGGATAACTTAAATAGGCTGGGAAAACCCAGCCTATTTAAGTCCTTTAATGTTAAACTGTCCTTATCTACTTACTCTGACCGTACTGTAGCAATCTCTACAGTACACTGGTCTACCTTCGCGAGGCTCAAATGGTACTTCCGTGTCTTTGCCACACTGGGCACATACTGCGGGGAACATTTGGCGTCGAGACCTTAAGCTATAGCCACTATTGCCGTAGCGTGCTGACTTCCTGGCTTCGCGGCATGAGGGACAGCGCTTGGGGTCATTGGTATAGCCTTTGGATGCAAAAAACTCTTGCTCTTCAGCGCTGAAAGTGAAGGTAGTCCCACAATCGGAACATTGGATCGACTTATCCTGAAAACTCATTGGATGACCTCCTCTCT